>RFFY01000518.1 GCA_003697065.1 Actinomyces sp.
CCCTTCCTCGACCCTGTTGGTGGTCGGGGACTGGTGACCGCCTCCGCCCCGCTCGGCGGGACCGGTCGGTCGCCGGGGTCGATGCGGATGGGGTACCAGGTGCCGTCGGTCCGTCGCCGGAGGTGGACGATGCCGGCATGGACCTGGGTGTGGCAGCGGGCGCACAGGGAGGCGAGCTGGTCGATGTCGGTGCGCCCACCGTCGGCAAAGGGCTCGACGTGATGGGCATGCGTGTGGGCGAAGGGTGCCCCGCACACCACACACCCGCCGTCGCGCAGGGCCAAGGCGAGGCGTTGGGCGGTATCGGCGAGGCGGCGGGCGCGGCCGAGCCACAGGGGCCGGCCCGGCCCGGCGAAGAGCGCCCCGCTGATGCGGGTGTCGTAGCGCTCGACCAGTCGGGCCAACAGCGTGGGCGGGACGGATCCGGCATCGACGATCTCACAACGCCCCTCACGGCTCTCGCCGCTGAGCACACCCACGTCGACCACCGCCACGAGCTCCAGCCGGGCCCGGCCACCGGCCTCGGCGCGCAGATCACGGTCGGCCTCGACAGGTGAGTCGACGCCCATCAGGCGGGTGAAGGCGTCGGCGCGGCGCTGCTCCACGCTGCGCACGGCGTCGGGGGTGCCGTCGCGGCCGCCGTCGTGGCGCCACAGGCGATCCATCTCCCCCATCCAGCACCTGAGCCACCTGGGCGCCGGTCACCGAGTCCAGGTCGAACCCGAAACGCCACATCCCCGACCCCGAGTCACGGTGCCGCCAGCCGCGGCGCCGGCGCCGCTGACGCGCCAGACGCGCCTCCACATCGGCGGCCGTCTCCCGCTTGGTCAACCACTGCTCCACCGTCCGGCGCGCCCCGTCGGCATCGGCGCCCGCCACCAACCCCAGCAGTTCACCCTCGACCGCTTCGGTTCCGGCCCGACCCGCGGCCTCCACCAACACATCCGCGGTCTCCACGTTCAGGCGACCCTCGGACAAGGCGTCGGTGACCGCCGGCATCTCGCCCAGCACCGCGGCGCGCTTCTTGGCGCGGCGCGCCTCACGCTCGGAGCATCCCGAGACCGTCTTCCACGACGACACCCCATCCGCGCCGCGGTCCCCGAGAACATCCACCGCCGCGGCCAAACGCACCTCGGCAGCCGCCACCGCCGCCTTCACCCTCGCCACCGCCTCCATGGCCGCCACCAGCTCCCGTCGACCCCACCCCGCACCCGGCACCCCACCCAAAGCCACCGCCGCGGCCGACAGGCGCGACACCACAGCATCCACCCCCACCTTCTCCCCGGCCACCTCCCCGGAAGGCGGCGCCTCGAGAACCGTACCGAACATGTGTACGACACTAGAGACGGGGTACGACACTCTCGACGGCCCACGTCGAGAACCTGCAGGCTGGCGCCAGCCGACACGGCGCACGAGACTGCACCCCATGACCGACACGACCGCGGGGGCACCCGTCGCCGCCACCTCCCGCCTCGACCTACGCCCGGTCGCCGGCCACCTGGGCGCCGAGGTCCACGGCTTCGACCCCCACGCCCTGGACGACGAGACCGCCGAGGCCATTCGCACGGCCCTGGCCGAGCATCTCGTCCTATTCTTTCCCGGCCTCGACACCGACGCCGCCGGCCTGCGGGAGCTCGGCGCCGCCTTCGGCGAGCTCCAGGTGCACCCCTACCTCGACGCCGTCGACGGCATCCCCGAGGTGGTCGAGCTCGACACGGCCCGCACCGCCCGCGCCGACGTGTGGCACACCGACGCCACCTTCATGACGTCACCACCGGTCGCCAGCATCCTCCACATGATCGAGTGCCCCGACCACGGGGGCGACACCATGTGGATCGACGCCCGCGCCACCCACGATGCCCTGTCGGTGGCGATGCAGGACTTCCTCGCCGGCCTCACCTGCATCCACGACGACGGGGGGCAGGGCGACCGCCGGGCCGAGCACCCCGTGGTCCGCGTCCACCCCGTCACCGGTCGGCGCATCCTCTACGTGCACCGCCAGTTCGCCCGCCGCATCCCCCAGCTGAGCCGCCCCGAGAGCCAGGCCCTGCTGGCCTTCCTGTTCCGTTGGCAGGAGCAGGTGAAGTTCAGTGTGCGGTGGCGCTGGACCCCCGGCGACGTCGTGATGTGGGACAACCGGGCGACCCTGCACGTGCTGGTCGACGACACACCGCATCGCCGCCTCCTGCACCGGGTGACGGTGCTCGGCGACGATCCCCG
>RFFY01000519.1 GCA_003697065.1 Actinomyces sp.
CAGACCCGGGTCTCACCGGCGGAGACTCTCGAGCCACTCGTCGGCGGCCACCAGACGCCGCCTCAGACCCGCCTCGTCGGCAGCCGCCACCGCAGCCACACCACTGCGCCTGTTCAGCTCGGCGTTGATCTCGCGGTGCCCGAGGCCCGTGGCCCGGGCCAGGGCCGTCACCCGCTCGGCGTTCCAACGCCGCAGATCGCGCTTGCGGGCGTGGCGGAGGCGGAGATCGGCCACCAGGCTGCGGGCGTCGACCTCGCGGCCCGGCAGGGGCGGGGGCGGGGGGAGCTCGACGGGCAGGCCGGTCAGCTCGTCGACGGCAACGTCGAGGTCCTCGTCGGGGTCGAGCCCGTCGTCGGGGGCGACGACCGCCACCGAGGACAGGGCCTCGAACAGGGAGGGCTGGGCCTCGACCCGAACCTCCCGGGCCAGGTCGTCGAGCGCCCCACCCGCCTCCTGGCGGACCTCACGGCGGCGGGCGATCGAGTGGCGGCGCTGCTCGGCCACCGTCGCCGCCAGGTGGCGCAGGCGGGGATCGTCGGGCACGAACACGTAGGCCTTCTGGGAGGCGGGTCCGGGGGTCCAGCGCGCCACCCGCCCCACCACCTGGCGGAAGAACAGGGGGGTCAGGGTGGTGGTGGCGTAGACGGCCACCCGCAGGCGGGGGATGTCGACCCCCTCGCTGACCATCCGCACCGCCACGATCCAGGGGTCATCACCCCGGGCGAACTCCTCGATCACCCGCGAGCTGGCCGGCTCGTCCGACACCGCCACCGCCGGTGCCCGACCCGTCCGGCGTTCGAGCAGGCGCGCCACCCCGCGGGCGTGGTCCTGGTCGAGGGCCACGACGAGTCCCCCGGCCCGCGGATCCCCCCGCCGCAGGGCGGTCAGGCGTTCGTCGGCCCGGGTCAGCACCGTGGGCAGCCACTCCCCGTCGAGCGACAGGGCGGTGCGGAGACGGGCCGAGCGTTGGTCGCGGTCGATGTCGTCGTCGAAGCCCGCCTCGTGATGGCGGCCGTCGGCGCCGATCCATTCCATGTGGCCGTCGAAGCGGGGGAAGAACACGGGCCGCACCACGCCCCCGTCGACGAGGGCCCGCCCGTAGTCGTAGTCGTAGTCGGCGACGGCGTCGCCGTGGTCGCCCAGGCTGTAGCGCACGAAGGGGATGGGCGACTCGTCGCTGCGGAAGGGGGTTCCGGACAGCAAGAGGCGGGCGGCGGCCTTCTCGTAGGCCCGCTGCACCGCCTCCCCCCAGGACCGGTCCGTGCCGGCGTGGTGGATCTCGTCGAGCACCACGAGGCCGTCGTCGGCCACCCGACGCAGGCTCCCCGCCGCCGACGCCGTCTGGGCGTAGGTGACCACGAGGCCGTGCATGTCGGGAGGCACGGCCCCACCGGCGGGATCCCATTCGGGCTCGAGATGGAAGCCGAAGCGGGCGGCGGCCTCGGCCCACTGGAACTTGAGGTGACGGGTGGGCACGACGATCACCAGGGGCCGGCGCCGACCAGCGAGCCACTGGCGGGCCGCGGTCAGAGCGAAGGTGGTCTTGCCCGCCCCCGGACAGGCCACGGCGAGGAAATCCGGCCCGGGATGGCGTTCGAAGGCCCCCAGGGCCTCGTGCTGCCAGCGACGCAGGGTGACCGAGCGGACGACCGACATGGGCGCCCGACCCTATCGACGCCCGCCCGTGACGCGGCGGTCCCCACCACGCCCCGGCCGGCCCCGGGGGACCGGTCCGGACCTGCGGGCCGCGGAGGTGACCGGTAGCGTCGGGCGCCGACGACCGGGCCGACGAGCAGGAGGCCGCCCCGATGAGCGACGACCGACCCCTCGACGAACAGATCCGCCTCGAGTACCGCGGCGACGTCGCCTGGATCACCATCGACCG
>RFFY01000520.1 GCA_003697065.1 Actinomyces sp.
CAGCAGCAGGTCCCCCACCCCGTCCCCGTCGATGTCGACCCCGGTGTACTCCCGGCCCATGGTCTCGTCTTCGTCCGGTGTGAACACCGCGGTGGCCACCGTGTCCACGTCGGCACTGCCCGTCCCGGCCGTGGTCAGCAGGTACAGCAGTCCTACGCCGCCGTAGGAGTCCAGGTAGACCCCATCACTGCCCACGATGACATCCTGCACGCCGTCGCCATCCAGATCTCCCACCGTGTGGATCCGCTTGCCCAACTCACCACCGTCGGTGACCCCGGCCAGGATCCAGTCCGCGACGTCCGCGATCTGCCCCCCCCCCGTCAGGGGGCCGTAGCTGACGTAGGTGTAGCCGGCACTGCTCAGCGCGCCCACATCCATGTAGAAGGCCCCGGTGACCAGGTCGTCGACCCCATCGCCGTCGATGTCGGTGATGGCGACTTCTATGGAGAACTGGGAGACGTCCGATTCGCCCTGCAGCGCCCAGTCCGCATCCTCCCAGGTGCCCCCGTCGGTGATGGGGGCTTCAAAGGAGAAGACCCGCCCCGGGTGGGTGTCGCTGTCGGCGTCGTAGGCATAGGGGGCACCGACCACGATCTCGGTCACGCCATCCCCGTCCAGGTCCCCAAAGGCCATGCCCCGCCCCAGGGATTCGTCTTCGTACACCCCCTCGATGACGATCTGGTCCATGAGCTCGATCTCGGCGGGCCAGGTGCACGCGTCCCCGATCCCCGGGTCGTCTCCCGACGCGGTGCAGTCGTTGTCGATGCCGTCGTTGCACACCTCTTCGGCGTCGGGGTTGACGGCCGGGTCCCCATCGTCGCAGTCCCCCCCCACCAGCACGTAGCCATCGGGCGGGGTGCAGGTGACGATGGTGGTGGTTTCGTCTCCGAAGCCGTCGCCGTCATCGTCGAGGTACCAGGTGCCATCCCCCACCGTGGGGGCTTCGTCGATGGCGTCGTCGCAGTCATCGTCGATGCCGTTGCAGTACTCGTCGGCACCGGGGTGGACGCTGTCCAGGTCGTCGTTGCAGTCCCCGCCCACCAGGCTGTAGCCCGTGGCGGCTTCGCACTGGACCAGCACGGCTTCATCGTCCCCAAAGCCATCCCCGTCGTTGTCGAAGTACCAGGTCGGGGGGTCCACCGTGGGGGCTTCGTCCACGGCGTCATCGCAGTCATCGTCAACGCCGTTGCAGTACTCGTCCGCACCGGGGTGCACCATGGCGTCGCCATCATCACAGTCCCCGACCACCGTCGTCCAGCCGGCCCCCGGTGACCGGCAGCTCTCGAAGACCAGGTTGTCGTCCACATCGGTGCCGTAGCCGTCCTGGTCTGCGTCGGGGTACCAGGTCTGCGTGCCTTCGGCACCCTCGTCCACTTCGCCATCGCAGTCCTGGTCCACCTCGTCACAGAGCTCTGCGGCACCGGGGTACACGTCGGCCCGGTCGTCGTCGCAGTCATCGCCAAGCTCCACGAAGCCCGATGGCCGGGCACAGGACTGGACGCTGTCGTCGGGGTTGCCGTGGCCGTCACCGTCATCGTCGAAGTACCAGGTGGGACCCACCGCGTCTTCGTCCGCCAGGCCATCGCAGTCATCGTCGATGCCGTTGCAGGATTCCGCCGCCCCCGGAAACACGTCGGGGTCGTTGTCGTTGCAGTCCCCGTCATCGTCGGTGAAGCCATCCCCGTCGTCGTCGGTGAGGGCAGCGAGGCGTTGCTGGTACAGCTCGTCATTGACCAGGCACCCCCCCGTTCCCACCAGGAGCAGCGAAAACAGGGCAAGGTGGAGAGGGAGGATCCGGCGGTTCATGGGGCCCCCGTGCTGCCGGGGTAGGCCGGCAGGGTCAGGGTGGTGGGCAGCAGGTCGACGGGGCCGATGCTGGTCTGGATGGTCGCCTGGTCCAGCTCGACCTGCAAGGCGCCCGCGGCATCCAGGGCCAGCCGACCGACCAGGTGGCCTTCGGGGCCCTGGTGGTCGAAGTGCCACCCGGTCACCGCCCCCTGCGCATCCACGGCATCGGGCACCACGGGCAGCCCCCACAACACCCCCACCCCGTGGGACTCCAGGTCGGCCAGCCAGACGGTCGCCCCGGTGTCGTTCACCACCGGGCGCACACGGACCAGGAGGGCCGGCCAGTCGCCCACTTCATCCAACGACAGCACCCCGGACCAGAGCTGCGCCAACAGCGCATCGGCGTCACCGCCCAGCGCGACCCGCAGCGCGGAATCCAGGGCCTTCCAGGTCAGGGGCCAGCCGGGACCGGCCACGGGGGCACCATCGGGTCGATCCGTGGGACAGCGATGGGTCACCACCACCTGCGGGTCGTGGTAGGTACCCGGCGTGCTGCGGCCGCTGTGCCAGGAGAGCTGCCCCAACCAGAACGGGGTCAGCCCACCGGCCGAGAAGCTGAAGGAAGGCGAGGAGGGATCGAGCACCACCGATTCGCCCTGGGGCGAGCGGATCTCCAGGCGATCCGCCCCCCGCCAGTCGACGACGCTCACCCCGACCAGCTCGCTGTAGGCGAAGGCGCCGGCCCCACCGGTGGCGACGGGGCGCGCGTTGCCGCCGCCGGACAGATCCACCAGGGACAACCGGGTTGTCGCCGTGGCCCCGGGGGTGCAGGCGGTGGCGTCTTCCAGGTAGGGGCCGCCCGCATCCGCCGGCCGGTCCACGAAGTCGATCCCCGGGGTGGTGCCCGCCGGGCCCCTTCGTTCTGCGACGTAGTCCACCCGCAGGCGCAGGGAGAGATCTTCTTCGGTGCCATCCCCGTCGACATCGGACGAGCCCACGAGCAGGTCTCAGGCGGCAGACGAGGTGGGATCAGGAGAGAGCTGGGTCCAAGCCGGGTTCACGAAGGAGACGTAGATGTCGTAGTCCCCGCTGATGTCGACCGCGGCGTCGGTGGCGATGTCCAGGCTGCCCGTGCGGCCGTTGCCGTAGTAGTCGACATCGGAGACTTCGGGGTGGTCGTTGAAGGCGTACCAGAAGTCGGTGACCAGGCTGTCGGTGAGCAGCGCGTCGTTGATCTCGGTCTGGGTCGCATCCCCGCTGCTGCCGTCTTCGTTCCAGGCCGCCACCCGGAACCCGTCGTCGCCCGTGCCGGCATCCTCCAACCAGGGCACGTGGACCGCGACCGCCTTGGGCATGGGCTGGGTGTCGCCCCAGACAGCGCTGTCGGAAACCAGCGGCGTGGGCATGAAGACGCTGATGCCGGTCACCGGGGTGTCGTAGGGGTCCGACAGCGTCACCTGGCAGTGGCACTCGGTGCCGCCGACCCCGGAGCGATAGTCACCATGGGCATAGTAGTAGCGGGAACCGAAGTGGTCATCGATCACCGGTTCGATGCGGGTGCAGGTCACTACCTCGTTGACCAGCGGGCCCTCCGGATCCAGTTCGTCCAGCGGATCGGTGCCCGCAGCGATCTCGTCGGCGTCCGAGTAGCCGTCATCGTCGCTGTCGACGTCGCGCGGGTCGGTGCCCGCGGTGACCTCGGCGCTGTCATCCAGCCCGTCGCCGTCGGTGTCGGCGTCCAGCGGATCCGAGCCCACCCGAATCACTTCGTCGAAGTCGGACAGCCCGTCGCCGTCGGTGTCGGCGTCCAGGGGGTCGGTCCCCACGACTGCCTCGTCATCATCGGTCAGGCCGTCACCGTCGGTGTCGGTGTCCAGGGGGTCGGTGCCCAGCTCTGCCTCGAAATCATCGGTCAGGCCGTCACCGTCGGTGTCGGTGTCCAGGGGGTCGGTGCCCAGCACCAGTTCGTCGTGGTCGGTCAGGCCGTCGCCGTCGGTGTCCGGGTTGCCGGGGTCGGTGCGCAGGGATGCCTCGACATCATCGGTCAGGCCGTCGCCGTCGGAATCGGTGGCGCCAGCCCCGGAGGGATCGGCGTCGTCCCCATCCAGGATCCCGTCGTCGTCCGTGTCGTCATCCAGCGGATCGGTGTGGACGTCGATGACTTCTTCGTAGTCGGTCAGCCCGTCGCCGTCGGTGTCGGCGTCCAGCGGGTCGGTCCCCAGGAGTGCCTCGAAATAGTCGGACAGCCCGTCACCGTCGGTGTCGGTGTCCAGGGGATTGGTGCCCAGCAGCACTTCGACGTAGTCTGTCAGGCCGTCGTCGTCGGTGTCCGGGTTGCCCGGGTCGGTGCCCAGGCCCGCTTCATAATCATCAGACAGCCCGTCGCCGTCTCTGTCGACCGCCCCGACTTCCCCAGCGGGCGTGTCGTCTTCGCCGTCCGGGAGCCCGTCGTCGTCGGTGTCGGCGTCCAGGGGATCGGTGCCCAGCAGCAGCTCATCGGAATCAGACAGGCCGTCGCCGTCGGTGTCCGGGTTGCCCGGGTCGGTGCCCAGGCGCGCTTCATAATCGTCAGACAGCCCGTCCCCGTCGCTGTCGATGCCGGCGTCGCCGGTCGTGCCGCCGTCGCCGGTCGTGCCGCCGTCGCCGGTCGTGCCGCCGTCGCCGGTCGTGCCGCCGTCGCCGGTCGTGCCGCTGTCGCCGGTCGTGCCGCTGTCTCCGGAGAGGCTTGTGCTTCCGCTGTCGCCGGTGCCGCCCGCCTTGCCGGTGGTGCACGAGGACAGCAGGGCGAGGGCCACCAGCAGCGAGG
>RFFY01000521.1 GCA_003697065.1 Actinomyces sp.
GCGCAGCCCCCGACGTCGCAGACCAGGTCGCGGGCCGGGGTGTGGTCGATCCGTCGCGCGGTCCACCATCCGTGGGGCCCGTCGTTGCTGAACGCCAGGGCGTTGGCCCGGTGGGGGTCGCCGGCCACCGCGATGAGGAATCTGTCCGGTGCGGTCACGATGGGCACGAGACGGTCGGGATCATCCGACGCAGCGTAGACGTCGGGGATGTGGCCGGCGGCGGCCAGGTCGGCGAGGCGGGGACGTCCGGCGGTGAGGTTCGACCATTCGCCGATGTAGCGCTCGAAGGCGGCGGCGGTGATCCGCGCCCGCCGGAACAGGGCGGCCCGGACGTCGTCGGTCGACCAGCCGGCGCCGGCGAAGGTGCGAGCCAGGAGCGGCGAGAGCACCAGGAGGGGCTGGTACTGGTCGGTGCCGAGCCCGTGCACGTGGGTGAGCTCCCACCCCGAGACGCGCACCAGCCCGTCGGCCAGGTAGGGGAGGATCTCCTCGGGTGTCGACCCGAACACCGAGCCGATGAGCAGACTGCTGTTGACCCGGCCCATGGTGACGACGTCGTCGTCGCCCCCGTGGCCCATCTGCTCGGCGACCGAGAGCCACCCGATCTCGCGCAGGCAGGCGCGGTCCTCGGTGAGCACGGGCCGGGCGGGGTTGCCGAAGGTCGCCTTGTCGTGTTCGGCACCCGTGAAGCCGCACACGTTGCGCAGATACAGGCGCAACCAGCGCCCCACGCTCGTGTTGGCGTGGGTGCCCTCGCGTTGGGCGCCGGGCCCGCACGAGAAACCGAGGGGGGCGGCGGTGGGACCGTCGAGCACGGCCAGGGCGTCGGCTCCGGTGGTGTTGCCCGAATGCTCGGATCCGTAGGCGGGGTCGGCCAGGATCTCGGTGAGGGCGATGAGGACGGGCAGGTGCTCGGGACGGCAGCCGGCCATCACGGCGTTGACGGCGATCGACCACACGGTGAGGTCCCGTCCCGACGAGGGCGAGACACCGAGGCGCTTCCAGGGGTCGTGACCGGTCGCG
Source organism: Actinomyces sp. (assembly GCA_003697065.1). Lineage (GTDB taxonomy): Bacteria > Actinomycetota > Acidimicrobiia > Acidimicrobiales > Aldehydirespiratoraceae > J010. Next base: position 1,024 of record RFFY01000521.1, read on the forward strand.
GCGAGGAAGCGCTCGACCCGCTCCCGGGTGGGCGGCACGACGACGTTGCCGTCCGACCAGCCCTCGGCCACGAAACGCTCCTGGATCTGCTCGAGGGTGCCGCGGGCGA
>RFFY01000522.1 GCA_003697065.1 Actinomyces sp.
CAGGTTGAACGAGCGGATCACGCGCGTCTGCAGGCCGGGCACGAGGTCATCCTGCGAGAGGATCTGGTTCCACTGGAGGCGGATGAGGCTGGCGTTCTGAAAGAGGCGGCGGGTCGCCTCCAGATCCTGTGCAAAACCCCACTCACGGTCTACCTGGGCGTCGAAGTCGTACCAGCTGAACGTGAAGGCGGAGTCGAGCAGGGGTTCGTAGAGCGAGAGGTCGCGCAATTCGTAGGCGTTGCGGAAGTTGGTAAAGAAGCCCTCGATGGTGGTAGGATCACCGAGGAGGTCGCCGAACGGGTCGCCTTCCTCGAGAGCGGGTGCGAACGGGTTGCACGCCGCTATCCCGGCGGCCACCATCAGGGCGAGCACCAGCCCCCGAAGGCAGGATCGGGCCGTATGCGTGCGAGCAGGCATCATTGAACGAAGGCGGCCTTCAGGTCGCTCCACGACGGGTTGCTTCCGAGTTCGCGATCGACCCACTCGCGCAGGCGCCAGAGGCCGTCGGTGCCGCGGACGAGCACCCACTGGAGACGCCCCTGAACGGTCGTAGGGGCATCGGCCCGGGTATGGTTTACGATGAGCAGATAGGTGGCGTCGAGCACCTGGCGGTCGGCGTCGATCAGGGTCAGTGTGCGGTCGTTGAGATCGAGACGGTGGCCGGTACCGGTGCGGGCGGCCGCCGCCAGGGTGCTGAAATAGCGCTCCTCCTCGGCCAGGCCCCAGCCCGTCCATACCGGGTCGCGGGCCTCGGCCGTGGCGGTCGGCGTGAAGGTCAGGTCCTCGGCCAGCGAGCGGCGGTAGTTGAGCGTGTTCAGCTCCGCGACGGCCGCCTGCAGGTTGGCGATGACCTGCTCCGGCGTGTCGGGCTGCTCGTACGTGCCGGCCGCCTCCAGCGGCGGCTCGGGCGTGCGCGGCGAGAACACATCGCACCCGGCCGCTCCCACCAGCGAGGCCAGGAGCACGAACACAAGCAGGCGATGCGGGCAGCGAGGATCCACGGGCCGATTGGATGCCGTTCAGAGGCTCGGGGTTACACCGCCTTCCGCCCCCGATCGTTTCCGGGCATAGAGGATCAGGCGGGGTGCGTCCTCATGGTACGGGCTGCCGTCGTAGTCGCCGAAGGTGGCGTGCAGGTCGAGGCCAGCCGCCTCATAGAAGCGCCGGAAGTCGTCGAGGGTGAGCAGGCGGACGGACTCACAGAAGGTGAAGGTACGTCCATCCCGACGGATCTCGATCTGCTTGTTGATGCGTCCGTCCTCGATCCAGCGCCGCTGCCGGATCAGCAGGTCGTCCTCGCGCCGCACGTCTTCGGGGACGAGATGGCGCTGCACGTAGGGCGCGTTGAGAAAGTCCTGCACGAGCCAGCCATCGGGGCGCAGGTCGGTGGCCATGGCGCGGAGGGTGCGGAGGTGGTCGGCGTCGTCGTCGAAGTAGCCGAAGGCGGTGAACAGGTTGACAACGCCGTCGAAGCAGCCCTCGCACACGGGGTCGCGCATGTCGCCGCGCTGGAAGGTGATGGCGAGGCCCTCCTCGGCGGCCAGCTCGCGGGCCCGGGCCAGGGCGCGCTCGGAGAGGTCGATGCCGGTGACGCGGTAGCCCCGCCGGGCCAGGCTGCGGGCATGCCGCCCCCGGCCACAGCCCACGTCGAGGATGCGGGCGCCGGGCGCCGGACGGGCCACCCGC
>RFFY01000523.1 GCA_003697065.1 Actinomyces sp.
CCTCCCCACCCACCCCACCCCCGGTGACGGCCGCCCCCGGCGGCCGTCACCGCGTGGGGCCGGACAGGGCGTCGAGGTGGGCGGTCTCGTCGAAGCTCACCAGGCTCGGGGCGCCGGCGCGCCAGGCGATGCGGGTGATCGACGCCGGGGCCACATAGCAGCGCCACGAGATCTCGACCCCCACCCCGAGAGCCCAGGCCACCGCCGCCTTCACGGGCGAGACGTGGGTGACGACCACGACGTCGTCGTCGGCCGCGACCTCGACCAGGTCCTCGAGACCCGCCCGCACCCTCTCCCCCAGCTCGGTCAGGGTCTCCCCACCCGGCGGGCGCCAGTCGGGCTCGGCACGCCAGCGGGTCCAGACCGCCGGATCGACCTCCGCCACCGGGGTGCCGTCGAGCTCGCCGTAGTCGAGTTCGACGAAGCGCTCGTCGACCCGGTGCCCGGGAGCCAGGCGGGCGGCCGTCTGGCGGGCCCGCCTCAGGGGCGAGCTGACCACCAGGGCGGGTCGGCCGAGACGCCGGGCGACGGCCTCGGCCTGGCGCTCCCCCTCGGGGTCGAGGGGCGGGTCGCGCCGGCCGAGGAGTTCGCCGGCCGCGTTGGCGACGGTGCGGCCGTGACGCACGACGATCAGCATCCGCGCCTCACCCCTGCAGCGCCTCCAATCGACCCGTGCGGACGAAGCGTCGACGTCGTTCGGGCCGGTCGAGACCGTGACGACGCACGATCCACACCGCGCCCAGCCAGCCGAGCACCTCGAGCGCCACGAGCACGACGCCGGGCCGGTCGAACTCGGGCGGCGCTCCCGTCCCGACGGCGTCCGCCCCGAACGCCGGCCACCAGAACAGGCCGGCCCGGGTCCAGGTGCCCGACACGACCAGGAACACCAGCATCCCGATGGGGATCCCGAGCAGGCGGCGCTGCACCAGGCGACGCCCCCGGGCCGCCACCATCACCACGACCAGGACCACGCCGGCGCCGAGGAGCGTGTGCAGGACCCAGGGCCGGCCCGAGAGATCCTCGACCAGGGGCAGGACACCGCCGAGGGCGACGAAGCGGTGGTCGGCCGCCGGGCTGTCGAACACCAACAACACGGCCAACACGGCGGTCACCGCGAACCAGACGAGCACGTCACCTCAACACGATGCGGCCGCACTCCTCGCAGTGCAGCACCGATCCGGGCGCGGCGTGCAGGACCCGGTCGGCCTCGACGGCGGGCATGGAGGAGGGGCAGCCCACGCAATTGCGGTCGAAGGTGACCACCGTCGCCGCCCCGAAGCCCGGGCGGAGCCGCTCATAGTCGGCCAGCAGGTCCGGGTCGACCGCGGCCGCCCGCTCGGCCCGCTCGGCCCGGTTGGCGGCCAGGGCGGCGTCGAGCTCCGCCTCCTCGGCGGCGAGGCGCGCCTCGAGCTCGGCGACCCGGGCGTCGACACCGGCGGCCGCCGCCTTGAGTTCGTCGACGCGAGCCTCCAGACCCTCGGCCGTCTCCATGGCCTCGAGGATCCGCTCCTCGAGCTCGCCCGCCCGCGACCGGAGGCCGGCGATCTCGTCCTGGAGGGCCTGCAGGTCGCGCAGGGCCGCCACCTCACCGGAGTAGAGACGCCGCTCGTCGGCGGCGATGCGCTCCTCGAGGACACCCAGTTCGCCCTCGAGGCGCCGCTGGCGCTCGATCACGGCCAGGCGCTCGACGGCGATCTCCTCGATCCGGCGCTGGTGCTCGGCCTGCTCCCGGCGAGCCTCCTCGAGGGCGGCCCGGGTGGGCAGGTGCTCCCGGGTGTGGCGGATCTGGTCGGCCTCGGTGTCGAGACGCTGGACCTCGAGCAGGGGGTTCACCCGGCGCCTCCGACGGCGCTCGCGGCCCCCGTCACGGCCGGCTGGGCGGGGGTGGGATCGACGTCGAGGTCGACGGCGGCACCGTGGTGGTCGGGGGCACCGTCGTCGATCCCGGCGCTCCGCTGGTCGGGGGCGCCACCGTGGTGGTGGTCGTGGTCGTCGTGGTGGTGGTCGGGAGCTGGCACTGATCGAACTTCCCGTCGCCGTCGAGATCGACCGCTTCCATCAGGGCCGGGCAGCGACCGAACTCGGGATTGAACTCGACGGTGGGATCCTTGCACGAGTCGGTCACACCGTCACCATCGGTGTCGACCTCGAGGTCCTCGTCGCCGCAGGGACTGTCGAGGAACTTCTCGTAGGCCTTCTCCTCGAGGTCGGTGCGGATGCGACGCCCGCCCCGGGTCGGCTCGGGATCGGCGAACTCCACGACCGGCCGACCGGCGTGGTAGGCGGTGTTGAAGGCACCCCAGATGCGGGCCGGCACCGAGCCACCGGTCACGTTGCCCACCCCGGGCACCCCCCGCATCGGCACCCGCTCGTCGGGGTTGCCCATCCACACGGCGGTGGCGAGGTAGGGCGTGTACCCCACGAACCAGGCGTCACCGAAGTCCTGGGCCGTTCCCGTCTTGCCGGCGGCCGGCTGGTCGGGCAGACGTGCCCGGGTGCCGGTACCGCCACGCACGTTGGCCTCGAGCACCGAGGTGACCAGGCGCGCCGACTGCACCGAGATGGCCCGCTCGGCGTGGGGTCGGTTCTCGAACACGAGGTTGCCGTCACGGTCCTCGACCCTCTCGATGAAGATCGGGTCGACGTGCACCCCGTCGTTGGCGAAGCTGGCATAGGCCGTGGCCATGTCGAGGGGGGTGATGTCGAACACCCCGAGCGGCATGGAGATGACCCCGGGGTCCAGCTCGCTGGTGACGCCCAGGGCGTGGGCGGTGTCGACCACGTTCGACAGACCCACGATCTGGCCGAGGCGCAAGAAGGCGCAGTTCGACGAGCGCAGGGTCTGGGAGCGGATGGTGGCGACCGAGCCCGTGCTGTTGCCGAAGTTCCGCGCCACGTAGGGATCGGGGTGACCGGCGGGGTTCGGGAACTCGCAGGGCCCGATGCCGCTCACCTCGTCGGCGGGCACGTAGCCGTTCTCCATGGCGGCGGCCAGCACGTAGGCCTTGAACGACGAGCCGGTGGGCCGTCCCTTCTGGGTGGCGATGTTGAACTCGAAGCGGTCGAAGCCGGGACCCCCGACGAGGGCCCGCACCTTGCCCGTACCCGGCTCGACGGCGGCGAGGGCGGCGGTGAAGAAGCGGGGATCGTCGGGCAGGTTGGCGGCGATGGCCTCCTCGGCCATGGCCTGGGCGGCGGGGTCGTAGGTGGTGTAGATGCGCAGGCCACCGCCGAAGAGGGCCTCGGCCCGCTCGGCCCGGGTGGCGCCGAGGCGGGGATCGTCGAGGAGGCGACGACGGACCTCCTCGATGAAGTACGACGTGGGCTGCCACTCGGCGGCCACGTTGCGGCGGCTGGGCAGGGGCATGTCGAGGTAGTCCTCGAACTCGGCCTCGGTGATGTGGCCGGTGTCGAGGAGGCGCTTCAGGGCGAAGCGGTACCGCTTGCGGGCCTCGTCGGGGAAGCGGGTGGGGTCGTAGCGGGTGGGGTTGGAGATCAAGCCGGCGAGCAGGGCCGACTGGCCCCAGTCGAGCCGGTCGGGCGTGGTGCCGAAGTACTGTTCGGCCGCCGCCCGGATGCCGTACACGCCGCCCCCGAAGTAGACGGTGTTGAGGTAGCGCTCGAGGATCTCCTCCTTGGACATCTCGCGCTCGAGGCGCAGGGCGAGGGCCGCCTCGGGCACCTTGCGGCTCAGGTCGCGCTGGTCGCCGACGACCCCGTTCTTGATGAGCTGCTGGGTGATGGTCGAGCCGCCCTGCTCGATGCCCCCGGCGTTCACGTTGCGGATCAGGGCCCGGATGACCGCCGAGGCGTTCACCCCGTTGTGGTCCCAGAAGCCCTCGTCCTCGACGACGACCACCGCCGTCTTGGCCTCGTCGCTGATCTCGTCGAGGGAGGCCGGGGCCCGGTTCTCGACGTCGTAGAGGACGTCGAACTGGTCGCCGTTGGCGTCGTAGACGATCGAACGCAGGGCGAGCTGGGACAGGTCGATCTCGGCGGCCGTGCTCTCGTTGGCGGACCAGATGGCGGCCAGGTGGGGAGCGAGCGCCCCGAGGGTGGCGGCCAGGGCCACCCCGCCCCCGATGACGACGGCGACGAGACGGACCCCGCCGAGCAGGAACCGGGCCAGGGCGGCCGCCACCTCGCGCACTCCCGTTCGCACCGCCCCGACGCTACCGGTCGGAGCCGGGCTCGTGGCGTCGCCGGCGAGTGCCGCGGTGGCCCCGCCGCCGGTGGGGCGTGCGAGGATGCGGGGCATGACACCGGTCGACCTCGTTCTCGTCGGCCCGGCGGGGGCCACGGCCGTTCACCGGGCTGCCGCCGAGCTCGTGGCCCCGACCATCCGCCCGGTCGATCTCGGCGCCGACCCGTCGGGCCCGGTCGACGAGGACGAAGACGACGGGAACGGCACGCCGCGCCCGGCGGCCGCTCTCGTGGCCGGCCCCCTCGACGACCCGGTGACCACGGCCCGGCAGACGACGGCGATCCTGCGGGCCCGCACGGCGGGGGCGGACCCGACCCCACCACCTGTCGTGGGCCTCACTCCCCCGGTGTCGCGTCTGCCCTCGACGACCCGCGCCACCTTCGACGCCCTCGGCGACACCGCGACCGCCCTCGCCGTCCTGCCCGTCCTGCACGCCCCCGCCGTCCGGCGGGCCGTCGACGCCGCCTCCCGCCTGAGCGTCGTGCACCACGTGAGCGTCACCGTCCGCCTGCCGTCACCGGGGCCCGACGAGGGCACCGACTCCCCCGTCGACCGGGCCGCCACGGTCGACGCCGCGGTGAGCGCGGCCCTCGCCGTCGCTTTGGCCGTGGTGCGCGCTCCCGTCGACGCCGTCACGGCCCACCGCGAGGACGGAGACGCCGTCTGCGTCCTCGGCGCCGCCGGCACCCCGGCGGCGCGGGTCGTCGTGGGCCCGGGCGACGCCGTCCTCGCCCTCGAGCTCGAGGTCGCCGACGCGGCCGGGATGGTGCGACTGGAACTCGACGAGAGCGCCCGCCTCCTCCTCGACGGTCGGCCCGCCCACCTCGGCCCCCCCGCCCCCACGCCTCTGCACGCCTGGGGCCACGTCGCCCAGCTGGAACGCCTGGCCCGGGTGGCACAGGGAACCTCGACGCCGTGGCCACCGGTCGCCACCGCCGGCGACGTCACCCGGCTCGCTCTCGCCGCCGACTGGTCGGTGTCCACCGGGCGCCGGGTCGCCACGGCGGAGGTACCACCCGACGAGGAGCCACCCGGGCGTCTTCTGGCCTGAGGCGAACCCCGTCGCTAGCCTGCGCCGATCCCCATGGCGCCCCCGATCCGCGCGACACGCTCCCTCACCCCCGTCCCCGCCGGGGTGTTCGCCGTGCTCGCCGTGCTGGCCGCCGCCTGCGCCGCCTCGACCCCGCCGAGCACCCTCGTCGTGCGCGACGTCGACGAGGTCACCCTCGACCCCGCCACCCTGCCCGCCGCCGTGCCCGCCGGCGCCACCGCCGACGCCGGCGCGGGTGAGACGGCCTCCCCGTCGCCGACGAGCGGTGAGACCGCCACCCCCTCTCCTCCCGACGACACCGGGCCCGCCGTGGCCGCGGAGGAGGCGCCGACCGACACCATCCCCACCAACGCCGACGACCGGCCCGCCGTGTTCGGCCTCCTCGACGCCCTCGATGCCTTCAACACCTGCCTCGACGGGGAGGGGTACGCCTTCATCGGTCTCCCCGGCGGTGGTGAGCCCAACGACCCCCGCAACGATCCCGCCTACGGTTCGGCCCTGGCCACCTGCGCCGCCCGCTCCAACATCGTGCAGGCCCTGCGCGACACCCAACAGGAGAACGCCGACCTCACCCCCGCCGAGATCGAGAGCCGCAACCGGGCCTACCTGGCCTGGCGCGAGTGCATGATCGGCCGCGGCTGGCAGGTCCCCGAACCCGTGCCCGACGCCAACGGTGTCCTGGGGGGCAACCTCCAGGGCGGCGACGGCGGCGGGCTCCAACCACCGCCCGGCGAGAGCCTCCTCGGCAGCGACGATCTGCGCGAGTGCGCCGAAGGCGCCGCCGACGAGGCTGGCCCCGACACCACCGGAGAGTCCCCATGATGCCGAGCCGCCGCGCCCTCGTCGCCGGGGTCGTCACCGTCGCCGTGTTCGCCGGAGGCGTCGCCGCCTGGCGCCTGACGGGCCCCGACGACGAGCAGGGCGCCGTGACCGAGATCCTCACCGACACCGTCGAGCGGCGAACCCTGCGCGACGAGCTCACCGTGCGCGGCGAGCTGAGACGCGAGGAGATCGCCACCGTCAACTCGCCCTTCGACGGTCGGGTGAGCCGGGTCGACGTCGAGGCCGGATCGGTGGTCGAGCCCGGCGACGTCGTCGTCGCCCTCGACGGACGCCCGGCCATCGCCGCCCGCGGCGACTTCAGCTTCTACCGCTCCCTCGACGTCGGCTCCGACGGACCCGACGTGCGCCAGCTCGAGACGATCCTCGCCGACGCCGGCTACGACCCCGGCGCCGTGGACGAGCTCTACACCGAGGCGACCCGGTCCGCTCTGCGGGCCTGGCAGGTCGATCACGGCTACGGCGGTGCCACCCCCGAACCCGACGAGACGGTGGTGATCACCCTCGCCACCAACACGGGCTATACCGTCGGCGCCCGCAACTCGGTCGCCGTCACCATCGGCCCCTCGGTGCCCGACCGGCCCGCCGGGGTCACCACGGGCACCGGCGCGGGGCTCGCCCCGGTCCAGGTCCCGACGGGACCACCGGCCGTCTCGGTCGATGCCGCCGCCGTGAGCGTCACCGAGGGGGCGTCCGTCGACCTCGTCCTGCGGGCCGACCCCGCACCCCTGGTCGACACCCAGGTCCAGTTGACCTTCGGGGGCGACGCCACCGCCGACGACGACTACCTCCCCCTCGACCAGCCGGTGCTGTGGCCGGCGGGAGCGAGCACCGTCACCTTGGGTTTCGTCACCGTCGACGACGAGATCGTCGAACCCGACGAGGACTTCGTACTGTCGATCGCCTCGCCCCTGTTCACCAACGAGGACAACTACGTGGTGGGGCCGGTGAACCAGACCACCGTCACCATCGTCGACGACGACCACGAGGTGCCCACCCTCACCGTCACCGCCGACGACGACCGGGTCGACGAGGGTCAGACCGCCACCTTCACCGTCACCTCCGACATCGAGCTCGGCGAGGACCTGACCGTCGCCTACGCCGTGTCGGGTTCGGTGACGGTGGGCGACGACCTCGACGAACCCGACGGCGAACTCACCCTGCCCGCCGGCCAGACCGAGGTGACCCTCGCCCTCCCCCTGCTCACCGACGACACCGTCGAGCCCGACGAGACCCTCACCGTCACCCTCACCGCCTCGCCCGATCACCACATCGCCCCACCGGGATCCGACACCGTCATCGTGGACGACATCGACCAGCCCGAGCTGACCCTGCGGGGCGGGGGGACCATCGGCGAGGGTCAGCGGGCCGCCGTCACCATCGTCGCCGACCAGGCCCCCAGCGAGGACCTCTCGGTGCGCTACCAGGTCGGGGGCTCCGCCACCCCGGGCGCCGACTACGAGGTCCTGACGGGGATCGCCACCCTGAAGGCGGGCACCACCTCGACCACGATCGTGATCGCCAGCCTCGACGACGACGTCGTGTTCCGGCCCTCCGATCTCATCGTCGCCGACTGGCCGGCCCGGGTCGGCACCGTCTTCGTCGACGAGGGCGAGACCGTCCTCACGGGCCAGGCCCTGCTCACCTTGACCGAACCCGACTTCACCATCACCCTCACCGCCAGCCCCACCGACCGCTCCGAGCTCGCCGTCGGACAGGCGGTGACCGTCACCCTCGAGGCCGGTGACCAGGAGGTGGCGGGACGCATCGTCGCCCTCGACGACGAGGCCACCATCGACGCCAACGGCAACGAGACCTACGAGGGCGAGGTCGAGACCGACACCCCCCTCGCCGCCGTCGACGGAGCGAACGTGACCATCGACGTGGTGCTCGACGAGAGGGTCGACGCCCTCGTCGTCCCCCTGGCCGCCGTCGGACAGGACGGAACGGGTACCGACGAGGTACGCGTCGTCGACCCCGACACCCTGGAGATCCGGCGGGTGCCCGTGGTCACGGGACTCCAGGAGGGCTCCTTCGTGGAGGTGGTCGAGGGTCTCGAGGGCGGCGAACTGGTCATCGTCGACGTGACGGGCGGGGGCTCGTGACGGCACCGCCCCTCCTCGAGCTCGACCGGGTGTCGAGGGTGTACGGCGACGGGGTCCCCGTCCACGCCCTGCGCTCGGTGTCACTGGCCATCGAGCCGGGCGAGTTCGTGTCGATCGTCGGGCCCTCGGGCTCGGGCAAGTCCACCATGCTCGGCCTCCTCGGCCTGCTCGACCTGCCGACGACCGGCACGGTCCGGGTCTCCGGGACCGACGTGGCCACCCTCGACGACCGCCACCGGTCCCAGCTGAGGGGACGGGCCATCGGCTTCGTGTTCCAGCAGTTCCACCTCATCGGCCACCTCGACGCCGAGGCGAACGTCGCCACCGCCTTGCTGTACCGGGGCCTGCGACCGGCGGAACGCCGGGAACGGGCCCGGGAGGCCCTGGCCCGGGTGGGGCTCGCCGACCGGGCCGATCACCGTCCCGTGCAGCTGTCGGGCGGCGAGCAGCAGCGGGTGGCCATCGCCCGCGCCATCGTCACCGATCCCCTGCTCGTGCTGGCCGACGAGCCCACCGGAGCTCTCGACTCGGCCAACGCCGCCAAGGTGATGGAGGTCTTCGCCTCCCTCCACTCCCCCGTCCGGGCGGTCGTGCTCGTGACCCACGACCCGGCCATCGCCGCCACCGCCCACCGGCGCATCGCCATGCGTGACGGTTCGATCGTCGCCGACGAGAACCTCGGGACCACCGCGGGGAGCAGTCATGCGTGACGGTTCGATCGTCGCCGACGAGACCCTCGGGACCACCGCCGGGAGCAGTCATGCGTGACGTCCTCGACCTGCTCGGCGTGGCGATCGGCGGCCTCACCAGCCGACCCACCCGCACCCTGCTCATCATGCTCGGGCCCGTCATCGGGGTGGCGGCCATCGTCGCCGCCGTCGGCCTGACCGAGTCGGCCAAGGGCGATCTCAAGGCCCGCCTCGACGAGCTCGGCACCGACCTGCTCGTCGCCCACGCCGAGGGCACCTTCGGGACCGCCGACCCCACCTTCCCCGCCGACGTGATCGAGCGGGTCGAGGCCCTCCCCGGGGTGGCCGACGCGGCGGCGGTCACCGAGGTCCCCGGGGTCGTCACCGCCCCCTACGAGGCGGCGGCCGACGAGTACCGCGCCTTCCCGATCCCGGTGCTCGCCGCCGACACCGACCTCCCCGGGGTCCTGGAGGTCCCCCTGCGGTGGGGACGGTGGCTCGACCCCTTCGACCGGTCCCACACCACCCGGGCGGCGGTCATCGGGTGGCGCCTCGCCGATCGCTTCGGGGTGCTGCGGGGCGAGCCCCGCACCATCCGACTCGGCGACGTCGACTACGGGGTCGTCGGGGTCCTCGATCGGGTCCTGCTCGAGGACGCCTTCGACTCGGCGGTCTTCATCACCCCCGAGGCGGCCGTCCGCGACTTCGACGCGCCCGACGCCCCCGACGAGGTGTACGTGCGGGCGGCGCCGGGCCGGGCCCGGGCCGTGGGCGACGCCCTGCCCGTGGCCATCAACCTGGGCGGGCCCGACGAGGTCTCCGTCGAGGTGCCCACCGACGCCCTCGAGGCCTCGGCGCAGGCCGACACGACCCTGCAGGCGATCGTCGCCCTCATGGGAGCCCTGGCCCTGGTGGTGGGCGGGGTCGGGATCGCCAACGTCATGTCCATCTCGGTCATCCAACGCTCGGCCGAGATCGGCATACGTCGCGCCCTGGGCCACAGTCGCCGCGTGGTGGCCCTCCAGTTCCTCCTGGAGGCGGCCGCCGTCGGCCTGCTCGGGGGCATGGTGGGCGCCGGGGCCGGGGCGGTGGTGGTGGCCTACGCCGCCCGCGTCAAGGGCTGGATCGTGGTTCTGGACCCCGCCCTGCTGGCGGCGGGCACGGCCGCGGCCGTGCTCGTGTCGATGGTGGCGGGCCTGTACCCCTCGGCCAAGGCGGCACGCCTCGAGCCCCTCGAGACCCTGCGCCTGGGTTGACGCCCCGCCCTAGTA
>RFFY01000072.1 GCA_003697065.1 Actinomyces sp.
CCGGGGCGGCTCCGGTGCTCGCGGGACAGGGGCGAGACCTCGGTCGGATAGTCGCAGACGAAGACGGGACCCCACAGATGGGGTTCGGTCGTCTTCTCGTAGATCTCCAGCACCAGCTTGCCCGGTCCGTAGTGGGGCTGGACCTCGATGCCGAGCCGCTCACAGTGGGCGACGAGCTCGTCGCGGGGGGTGTGGATGTCGATCGTCAAGCCGGCGTGCTCGGCGATCAACTCCTCGAGGGTGGCCCGACGCCACGGCGGGGCGAGGTCGAGCTCCCGTCCGCCGAACACCACCCTGGTCGTCCCCAGGACCTCGCTGGCCACCTCGGCCACGAGCGACTCGGTGAGGGCCATGACGTCGTGGTAGTCGGCGTAGGCCCAGTAGAGCTCGAGCATCGTGAACTCGGGATTGTGGCGGGTGGAGATCCCCTCGTTGCGGAAGCTGCGTCCGATCTCGAAGACCCGTTCGAAACCGCCCACGACGAGCCGCTTGAGGTACAGCTCGGGGGCGATCCGCAGGTACAGATCCATGTCGAGGGCGTTGTGGTGGGTGACGAAGGGCCGGGCCAGCGCCCCACCGGGGATGGGGTGCAGGATGGGGGTCTCGACCTCGACGAAGCCCCGCTCGGCGAGGCGTCGCCGCAGGGCGGCGACCACCCGGGAGCGCACGTGGAAGCGGTGGCGGGCCTCGTCGGTGACCCACAGGTCGACATAACGCTGGCGGTAGCGGGTGTCGGGATCGGTGATCCCGTGCCACTTGTCGGGAAACGACCGACGGGCGGGGGCCAGCAGGACCCACCGGTCGACCCGCACCGACAGCTCGCCCCGGCGGGTCGTCATCACGGCGCCGGTGACCCCGATCCAGTCGCCCAGCGACAGGGAGGTGAAGGCGTCGAAGTCCGGCGTCGCGGCGGCGGTGGCGAAGAGCTGGATCCTCCCCGAGGAGTCCTGGAGGGTGCCGAAGGCGAGGCGGCCCTGGTCGCGCCGCAACATGAGGCGCCCGGCCACGGTGACCACCTCGTCGGTCTCGGTCCCCGGCTCGAGGTCGGGATGGGCGTCGACCACCTCGGCGATCCGGTGGGTGACGTCGAGGCGGTAGGGGACGGCGCGGCCCGGGGTCGCGTCGGGATCCGATGTCATCGGCGGTTCCGTTCGTGGACGAGGCGCAGCCCGTGGAGGGTGAGGAAGGGTTCGACGCGCTCGATGGTCGACGACACGGGGGCGATGAGGTGGGCCAGACCGCCGGTGGCGACGACCGTGGCCGACCCGAGTTCGGCCAGGAAGCGATGCACCATACCGTCGATCATCCCCGTGAACCCGTAGACGGCCCCGGACTGGAGGGATTCGACCGTCGATTTCCCGATGACGCTGCGGGGCTCGACGAGCTCGACGGCCCTCAGGGCGGCCGCCCGCCCGAAAAGGGCGTCGAGGCTGATCTCGATGCCCGGGGCGATGGCGCCACCGAGGAACTCGCCGTCGGCGGAGATGACGTCGAAGTTGTTGCCCGTGCCGAAGTCGACCACCACTGTCGGTCCGCCGTAGAGGTCGTAGGCCCCGACGGCGTTGGCGATCCGGTCGGCGCCGACCTCCTTGGGGTTGTCGTAGAGGATGGGCATCCCCGTGCGGACACCGGGGGCGATGACCACGGGCTCGAGGCCGAGGTAACGGTCGACCATGTCGCGCAGGTTGGCCGTCACCCGGGGAACACCGGAGCAGACCGCCACCCCCTCGATGTCGTCCTCGAGGCGCAGGTCGACGGTGCGGAGGAGGTCGCGTACCAGCACGGCGTGCTCGTCGGCGGTCCGCTCGTGCACGGTCGAGAGGCGCCAGTGGTCGACGAGACCGGCTGCCGCTCCCTCGCCACCGACGGCGGAGTCGTCCCCGTCGAGCTCGTAGAGCCCGAGCACGGTCTGGGTGTTGCCCACGTCGACGGTCAGCAGCACGCCTCGCCCCCCTGGTCGCTGCCCGTTCCGGACGTGCCACCGGGCCGGGCCCTGACGTCGATGTCGAGTCCCACGTCGAGGACGGGGGCGGAGTTGGTGAGCGCTCCGCTCGACACGAGGTCGACGCCGGTGCGGGCGTAGTCGGCGACGGTGTCGAGGGTGATGCCCCCCGAGGCTTCGAGCAGGGGGCGGCGACCACCGGCGGCGGCGTGCTCGTCGGCCAGGGTCACCGCCGCTCGGATCTCGTCGGGATCCATGTTGTCGAGCAGGACGGCGTCGGCTCCGGCGTCGAGGGCCACCCGGAGCTGCTCGAGCGTGTCGCACTCGACATGGACGGTGCGGGCGGGCCACAGGCGCCGGGCGGCGGCGACGGCCTCGGCGAGGCCCAGGCCCATCAGGTGGTTGTCCTTGATCATCACGGCGTCGGAGAGATTGCCCCGGTGGTTGACACCGCCGCCGGCCCGCACGGCGGCCTTCTCGAGGGCCCGCAGGCCGGGTGTCGTCTTGCGGGTGTCCCAGATGCGGGCGCCACCGGCGGCGGCGGCCACGAATCGCGAGACGAGGGTGGCGATGCCCGAGAGATGACCGAGGAAGTTCAGGGCCGTCCGCTCGGCTGTGAGGACCGAGGCGAGGGGGCCGGTGATCTCGGCGACCACACTGCCGGGCTCGACCCGGGCGCCGTCCCGCCGCAGCCAGCGCACGGCCACGCCGGGGTCGACCCGACGGAAGGTCTCGTCGACGCAGGCGGCCCCGGCCAGCACGCCGGTGTCCCGCGAGCGCAGGCGGGCGTCGGCGACGAGGTCCGCGGGCACCAGGGCCGCGCTCAGGTCGCCCAGGGGCTCGAGGTCCTCGCGGAGGGCCCGCTCGACGGCCTCGGCGACGGCATGGGCTGGGGGCTCGACGGGGCTCGACATGGCGGTCACGGGGGACGGGGCGGGTCCCCCAGACTGCCGCGTGGAGCGAGGCCCAGTCGACTCGGCCGCTACAGCGGGAGGCGCCGACCCTCAGTTGAAGCCGCGGGCGTCCTGCTTGAGGGCGAGATCGACCGACAGGGCCGACGCCACGACCAG
>RFFY01000524.1 GCA_003697065.1 Actinomyces sp.
CCCGCCCTGGCCAACGACCCGAACGGCGACGGTCGGATCACCCTGGCCGAGTTCCGGGGCACACCGGTGGTCGCCAACTTCTACGCCGACTGGTGCACCTCGTGTGACGCCGAACTGCCGGGCTTCGCCACCGTGTCCGCCGAGTTGCGCGACCGGGTCGTGTTCGTCGGGGTGAACTCCCAGGAGAGCGGTGACCGCTTCCGCCAGCCCCGCCAGTTCGGCACCGACTGGTGGCCCCTGGCCCGCGACATCAACGGACGGCAGGGCGGGGGTAGCGGCCTGTTCGACTCTCTCGGGGGCACGGGCATGCCGATCACGGCCTTCTACCGGGCCGACGGCTCCCTGGCCTTCGTGCAGAGAGGGGCCATGAGCGAGACCGACCTGAGAGCGGTCATCCGCACCGAATTCGGTGTCGAGGCCTGAGCTCGGCTCCGGCATCCCCGGCTCGAGCGCCCGAACCCCTCGACAACCGGTCCCCGAACCCATCGACAACAGGCCGGGGCCAGTCCGGGGCCGACAGGCGGACAGGGCGGTTAGCCTGCGGGCCATGCCGCCGGCCGACCATCCCGCCGGGCCCGAGGGGGCCGAGGGGGCCGAGCCCACCGTCACGGTCTACGAGCTCGTCGGTGGCCGCCCCTTCTTCGACCGTCTGGTCGAGCACTTCTACGCCGGTGTCGAGTCCGATCCCGTGCTACGGCCCCTGTACCCCGAGGACCTCACCGAGTCGCGGCGCCACCTGGCCGCCTTCCTCGCCCAGTACTGGGGCGGGCCCCCCGAGTACTCCGCCGAGCGGGGGCACCCTCGCCTGCGCATGCGCCATCTGCCCTTCGCCATCGGCACCCGCGAGGCCGAGGCCTGGCTGGCCCACATGCGGGCGGCCGTCGACGCCCTCGGGCCCGAACCGGCCGTGACCCGCCTCCTCGACGCCTACTTCACCGACGCCGCCCACTTCCTGCGCAACGTCGACGAGGAGACCGCACCGGGCGCCTGAGGCCCTCGCGACGCCCCCGCCTGCGCCGTTCGCCCAGGGCCATCGCCTGACGCCCCCGCCCGCGACCCTCGCCCGCTGCGCGCCCGGTCCCGGCGGCCCGCATTGTGATTTCGCCGACGCCTGCGGTGAGGGGCGTCTCGCTTGCAATTTCGGTCACAGGCGGGGCGAAATGCTTGACTTCGCCCGCGATCTGGGCTCGCGTGTGATTTGCGATCCCGCGACCGACGCCGGATCCGAAGGGAGAAACGATGAACAAGAGCGAGCTCGTCGCCGCCATCGCCGACCGGGCCGGCGTCAGCCAGAAGGACGCCGGCAACTGCCTCGATGCCTTCTTCGACATTGTCGCCGAGGAGGTCGCCGCCGGTCGGGAGGTCAGCGTGACCGGCTGGATCAAGTTCGAGCGCGTCGCCACCAAGGCCCGCGAGGGGCGCAACCCCCAGACCGGCGAGCCGGTCGCCATCCCCGCGGGCACCAAGACCAAGGTCACCGCCGGCTCCAAGCTCAAGGCCGCCGGCAAGAGCTGACCCTGTCGGGATCGAGGGATGGGGGGAGCGGCCCGGCCGCTCCCCCCATCCGCGTCCGGGCCGGGTCGCGCCGCGTCCGGGGCTCGGACTAGCGTCGCCGCATGACCACGACCCGCCTCGCACCCGGCGATCCGGCGCCGGCGTTCACCCTCCCCGACCAGCACGACGAACCCGTGTCCCTGGCCGACTTCGCCGGGCGCCACGTGCTCGTCTTCTTCTACCCGAAGGCAGGGACGAGCGGCTGCACCACCCAGGCGTGCGGGCTGCGCGACGTCGCCGGGCGGATCGGCTCGACCGCCGTCGTCGGCATCAGCCCCGACCCCCCGTCCCGCCAGGCGGCCTGGGACGCCAAGCACGGTTTCGGCTTTCCTCTCCTGTCGGATCCCGATCACGCCGTCGCCGACGCCTACGGAGTGTGGGGACCCAAGAAGCTCTACGGGCGCGAGTACGAGGGGATCATCCGCTCGGCGTTCCTCGTCGATCCCGACGGCCGGATCGCCGAGGCGTGGTACCGGATCTCGCCCAAGGCCACCCCCGACAAGCTCCTGACCGCCCTGGCCGAGCGGGGCATCGCCGAGGAGGCGTCATGACCGGCCCGGCCGCGCCGTCAGATCCCCCCCGCCCCGATCTCCCC
>RFFY01000525.1 GCA_003697065.1 Actinomyces sp.
AGGTAACGGCCGTTCACCGGGTCATAGTAACGGCCGTTACCATACCACAACCCCATGCCTCCTTCCTCTGCCCCCACAAAACCAAAAACAGCGTTCCCGGCGCCTGACGAGCTTATAACAGAGCCAAACGGGTCATACGTGCGGGAAAGAAGCAAGTCGCCATTGCCATCAACCAGTTGGCGCACACTCATCTGAGCATCCGTCAGGTAATAACGCCAGCTATCCTGATATTCTCCCAGGCCGGGGATGATATAACTGTCTATGGCTGCAGAATTGCGCAGGAGGAGGGGACGGCCGTACTGTTGTACATCCACCGCATAACTGACAGTTACCGGTGTTCCGGAAATGTAGGCAACAGTCTGTAAGCGATTGCCATCGCCATCATAGGCGGCAGAGGCAGCCGGTTGGTAACTGCTGCCATTATGTGTTTCTATCAAGACAAGCTGGTTGCGCTGATTAAATGCGTATCGGGTTTCACTACTCTTTGGCGTCAAGTTGTCAGGAACCTGTCGTATTTGGTTGCCGTTGCCGTCATATTCATAATACCAGGGCTGGCCGTTCTTTATTGCCATAACTAGCCGGCTGGCCGCGTCATAGATGTAGGTAACGGTTTGGGTATTGGTGACATTGGTACTGAAACTCAGCCGGTTGCCTGCGGCATCGTAGCTGTAACTGTACGTGCCGGAGAGCGTACCTGTATAGCTGGCCCCGGTGAGCCGGTAAAGCGGGTCGTATTCATAGGTGATAACCGTAACGCTAAGCGGAGGTGTGGTTTGCAAGGCCGGTTTGGCCAGCGGCGGCTTGCCGGACCGGGCAATGTACCCGCGCCGCATCCCGGCCAGGCCAAACTGCCCGCCTGCGTACCAGCAGTTCCAGCCGCAATCTTCCCAGGCGCGGGCGGTGTTGGAGGGACCGCTTTCGTTGCGATTGCATCAGTTTCTCCTCCCTGCTGTGACAGGCCTGTTTAGTTGAGAAAAACAAGACCAGGTGGTACACAATAAACAACT
>RFFY01000526.1 GCA_003697065.1 Actinomyces sp.
GGCGGCGTCGTAGCCGAACAGGGAGGTGGTGGCCCCGATCTCGGCGCCCATGTTGCAGATGGTGGCCTTGCCGGTGCAGGAGATGGACTCGGCGCCGGGTCCGAAGTACTCGACGATGGCACCGGTGCCGCCCTTGACGGTGAGGATGTCGGCCACCCGCAAGATGACGTCTTTGGGGGCGGCCCAACCCGTGAGCTCGCCGGTGAGGCGCACGCCGATGAGCTTGGGCCAGCGGACGTTCCAGGGGAAGCCCGTCATGACGTCGACGGCGTCGGCGCCGCCGACCCCGACCGCCACCATCCCCAGGCCGCCGGCGTTGGGGGTGTGGGAGTCGGTGCCGATCATCATGCCGCCGGGGAAGGCGTAGTGCTCGAGCACGACCTGGTGGATGATGCCGCTGCCGGGCTTCCAGAAGCCGGCGCCGTAGCGGGCACAGACCGACTCGAGGAAGTCGTAGACCTCGGCGTTGTCCTCCACGGCGGCGAGGAGGTCGCGGCGTCCGTCGTGGCGGGCCTGGATGAGGTGGTCGCAGTGGGTGGTGGTGGGGACGGCGACCTCGTCGAGACCGGCGGTGATGAACTGGAGCCAGGCCATCTGGGCGGTGGCGTCCTGCATGGCGACCCGGTCGGGGCGCAGGTCGACGTAGGACTCGCCGCGTTCGAGTTCCTGGTCGGGACGGTCGAGGTGGTTGACGAGGATCTTCTCGGCGAGGGTGAGGGGGCGGCCGAAGCGGGCGCGGGCGGCGCCCACGCGCTCGTCGAGGGTGGCGTAGACGCTCTCGACGAGCTCGAGGGGGGTGTTGGCGGCGACGGCCATGGCTCCTCCGGATCTGGTGGCGGTCGTGGGCGGGCGTGGGGCGGGCCCGGCGGGTGGCGGCCCGTGTCGGGTGCAGCCTAGGCGCCGGCGGGCTCCCGCCGACTCTAACAGACAAGTTCCAGACAAACGAAGGGAAGATCAGGGCCGGCATGGGATAGGTTGCAGACAAGTGCGCGCACCCCGCTATCAGCTCATCGCCGACGAACTCCGGACCCGGGTCGATCAGGGTCGCTACACCGCCGGGCGTCTGTTGCCCAGCGAGGCCACCCTGCGGGCCGAGTTCGGGGTCAGTCGTGCCACCCTGCGCCGGGCCCTCGAACAGCTACGCGCCGAGGGGCTGCTCGACGCCCGTCAGGGTCTCGGCTGGTTCGTGGCGGCCGAACCGGTCCGCCAGCCCCTGTCCCACCTCGACACCATCGAGGCCCGCCTCGCCGCCAGCGGTGTGGTGCCCGAACGCGAGGTCCTGGGTTTCGCTTTCGTCGAGGCCGCCGAGCGCATCGCCGCCGTTCTCGGGAGTTCCGCCGTGCTCGAGGTCACGCGCCGCAACCTGGCCGACGGGCAGCCCTTCGCCCGGGTGACGGTGTGGTGCCCCGCCGAGCTCGCCGGATCCCTGTCGCGCGACGACGTCACCCGTGCCTCGTTCCACGACCTGTTGCCGGTGACTCTGGGCGGGGCGGAGCAGACGATCGGCGCCCAGGCCGCCTCCGCCGCCGATGCCGCCCTCCTCGAGATTCCCGTGGGTTCGCCGGTGCTCGTCGTCGAGCGCGTCACCCGGGACGCCGACGGGCGCCCCGTTCTGGTGAGTGAACACGTCTTTCCCGGACACCGCACGGTGTTCGCCGCCGAGCTCCCGCGGCCGGGCCCGGCCCCCGATGCCTCAGGTCTCCCCTCGGGTGTCCGACTGGTGGGTGGTGAGGCGTCACGGGGAGGGTGACCGGCGACGGAACCGGCGGACCCGCCGGATCCCGGCACTCGCGACCGCGCTGGTACTGATGGCCGGCGCCTGCGCCCGCGGCAACGAGCTGACCGCGGAGGACGCCGTCACCATCCTCGTCTACGACGGGCTCGACCAGCGGACCGCCGCCTGCATCGTGGACGCGGTCGACGGCCGGCTCGATCTGGGAGCGGTGACCGGGGTCGCCGGCAGCCTCGACGACACCGAGCTCGAGGTCCTGGCCGCCGCCGCCCGCTCGTGCCGTCCGCCCGTCACTGGCACGGCCGGTCGGGCGGTGACAGCGACCGGCGGCGCCGATCCCGCCGTGTCCCTGCTCGGTCCCGACGAATTCGCCCCCGACGAGGGCACACCGGCGTCGAGTCTCGGACTGTCCGTCGGTGAGCTCGAAGCCGAGTTGACCCGGGGGGGCATGGATCCGGATCTCGCCGCCTGCGTGGCGGTCGAGGCCGTTCGCCGGGCGGACGCCGGTACCGATCCCGACCGGGCCCGCATCGAGGCTCTCGTGCACTGCGAGCACGTGGCCACCACGACGGTCCCCGGCGTCGGGTCCGCCGAGGGCGGGTGAGCGCCGTCTCTCCTCCCTCGCGGAGCCGGGCTCAGGTCAGCAGCTCGTCGAGGGCGCCGAGCAGGAGGGTGACGTTGCGGAGGCGGGCGGTGTGGCCCATGAGGCCGATGCGCCACACCTTGCCGGCGTAGGCGCCGAGGCCGCCCCCGATCTCGATCCCGTAGTCGTCGAGGAGGCGGCGGCGCACGCCGGCCTCGTCGACGCCGGCAGGGAGCCGTTCGGTGGGGACGACCACGGTGGTCAGCTCGGGCAGACGGTGGCCCTCGGCGGCGAAGAGCTCGAATCCCCGTTCGACCAGGCCGGCCTGGAGGGCCTCGCCGCAGCGCCGGTGGCGGGCGATGACGGCGTCGAGGCCCTCGTCGGCCACGACGCCCAGTCCGGCATGCAGGGCGTAGATCATCGAGATCGGCGCCGTGTGGTGATAGGCCCGGGCCCCCTCACCGGTCACGTAGCGGGCGATCATCGCCAGGTCGAGGTACCAGCTCCGGCAGGGGTCGACGAGACGCTCGAGGGCCCGGGGCGACACGCTGACGGGGGAGAGCCCCGGGGGGACGCCGAGACACTTCTGGGTGCCCGAGTAGGCCAGATCGACCCCCCAGTCGTCGAGGTGCACCTCGAGACCGCCGAGGGAGGTGACGCAGTCGACGAGGAGGAGGGCGTCGCCCTTGGCGGCGCCGAGGGGGGCGATGTCGTTGCGGACCCCGGTGGAGGTCTCGGCGTGCACGACGGCGATGACGCTCGGATCGGGGTGGGCCGCCACCAGGGCCTCGGGGTCGAGGGCCTGTCCCCAGGGGGCCTCGACCCGGATCACCTCGGCCCCGCAGCGGGCGGCCACGTCGCACATGCGCTCGCCGAACACCCCGTTCACACCCACGACGACCGCATCGCCGGGCTCGACGACGTTCACGAAGCAGGTCTCCATGCCCGCCGAACCCGTACCCGACACGGGGAAGGTGAGGGGGTTCGTCGTGTCGAACACGGCCCGCAGGCGCTCGTTGGTCTCGTCGAGCAGGGCGAGGAAGTCGGGGTCGAGATGGCCGAGCACCGGGCGGGTGAGGGCCTCGATCACTTCGGGGTAGGGGTTGCAGGGGCCGGGGCCCATCAGGATGCGATCGGCGTGGGTCACGGTGGGCGAGACTAACCTCCGCGTCCACCGATCGACCCGCCGGAGGCGCCCGTGACCGTCCCCGACCCCGAGCGCCCCGCCGTACCCCCCGACACCGTGCTCCCGGACACGATGCGTGCCGCCGTCCTGACCGGCCGGGGCGGCCCCGAGATGCTCGTCGTGCGCGACGACGTCCCCGTGCCCCGCCCCGGTCCCGGCGAGGTGCTCATCGCCGTGGCGGCCTGCGGGGTGAACAACACCGACGTCAACACCCGCCTCGGTTGGTACAGCCGCTCGGTGACGTCCGGCACCGACACCGCCGCCGCCGGCGGGGAGGTCGGCCGGGCCGAGGACGCCACCTGGGGCGGGACCGGCCTCACCTTCCCCCGCATCCAGGGCGCCGACGTGGCGGGCCGGGTGGTGGCGGTGGGCGCGGGCGTCGACGACACCCTGCTCGGTCGACGGGTCCTGGTCGACCCCTGGTTGCGGGACCCCACCGACCCCTCCTCCCGCGAGAACGTCGGCTACCTCGGCAGCGAGGCCGACGGGGGGTTCGCCGAGTTCTGCCGGGTGCCGGCGGCCAACGTGCACCCCGTCGAGGTTGACCTCGACGACATCGAGCTGGCGACCTTCGCCTGCTCGGGGTCGACGGCCGAGCACATGCTCACCCGGGTGGGGCTCACCGCCGGCCGCTCGATCGCCGTGCCGGGCGCGTCGGGGGGCGTGGGGACCTCGCTCGTGCAACTGGCCCGGGCCCGCGGCGCCCGCGTCGTCGCCGTGTGCGGCGAGTCGAAGGCCGACGCCGTGGCCGCCCTCGGCGCCGACGAGGTCGTGGTGCGCGGCCCCGACGTGGCCGCCCGGGCCGTCGAGGCCAACGGCGGCCCCTTCGACGTCGTCGCCGACGTGGTCGGGGGAGACGACGTCGCCTCCTGGCTCGACGCCCTGAAGCGGGGAGGACGTTACGTGACCTCGGGGGCCATCGCCGGACCCCTCGTCACCGTCGACCTGCGGGTCCTGTACCTCAACGACCTCGAGATGTACGGCGCCACCGTCTTTCCGCCCCCGGTGTTCGCCGCTCTCGTCGAGCGGGTGCAGGCCGGCGACATCCGACCCGTCGTGGCCGGGGTGTATCCCCTCGAGGAGATCCACGCCGCCCAGGAGGCCTTCATCGCCAAGCGCCACGTGGGCAGCTTCGTCATCGCCGTCGACCCCGCCCTGGCGTCGCGGAC
>RFFY01000527.1 GCA_003697065.1 Actinomyces sp.
GTCTTCATCGCCTTGATCTGGGCGGCACCACCGACACGCGACACGGAGATGCCCACGTCGATGGCTGGGCGGATACCCGACTTGAACAGCTCGTCCTGCAGGAAGATCTGGCCGTCGGTGATGGAGATCACGTTGGTGGGGATGTAGGCCGAGACGTCACCGGCCTTGGTCTCGATGACCGGCAGGGCGGTGAGCGAGCCGGCGCCCATCTCGTCGGACAGCTTGGCGGCACGCTCGAGCAGGCGGCTGTGGAGGTAGAACACGTCGCCGGGGTAGGCCTCGCGCCCGGGGGGGCGGCGCAGCAGAAGCGACACCTGGCGGTAGGCCTCGGCCTGCTTGGACAGGTCGTCGTAGACCACGAGGGCGTGCTCGCCGTTGTCCATCCAGTGCTGGCCCATGGCGCAGCCGGCATAGGGAGCGAGGTACTTGAAGGGGGCGGGCTCGGAGGCCGGGGCGACGACCACGACGGTGTAGTCCATGGCGCCGAACTGCTCGAGGGTGGCGACCGACTGGGCGACGGTCGAGGCCTTCTGGCCGATCGCCACGTAGATGCACTTCACCCCCAGACCCTTCTGGTTCAAGATGGTGTCGAGGGCGACGGTGGTCTTGCCCGTCTTGCGGTCACCGATGATCAGCTCGCGCTGACCCCGCCCGATGGGGATGAGGGCGTCGATGGCCTTGATGCCCGTCTGCATCGGCTCGTGGACGGGCTGGCGGCCCATGATGCCGGGGGCCTGGATCTCCATACGGCGTCGGCCCACGTTGGTGAGAGGCCCCTTGCCGTCGACGGGCTCGCCGAGAGGGTTGACGACCCGGCCCAGCAGGCCGTCGCCGACCGGTACCGAGAGAATGTCGCCGGTGGCGACCACCGTCTGACCCTCCTCGATGCCCTCGACGTCGCCGAGCACCACCGCACCGATCGACTCCTCGTCGAGGTTCAGGGCGAGCCCGATGAGTCCGTTCTCGAAGCGCAGCATCTCGTTGACGGCGGCGTCGGGCAGGCCCGAGACGCGGGCGATGCCGTCGCCGACCTCGAGGACGCGCCCCACCGTCGTCTGTTCGACGGTCGGCGCGAACCCTTCGAGGTTCTTCTTCAGCGCGGCGGTGATCTCGTCGGTGTTGATCTGCAGATCGGCCATGGTTCGTCTTCCGTGTGAGAGGGGGGCGGGGCGGCTCAGGAGAGGCGCGACCTGACCTGGGTCAGGCGGGTGCGGACGGATCCGTCGATGACGGTGTCACCGATGGTGGTGACGATCCCACCGACGACGGAGGGATCGACGATCACGCGCAGGTCGACCTCGTGGCCGACGGCGCCGGCGAGGGCCTCGGCGAGGCGGCGACGCTCCTCGTCGGTGAGGGGAACGGCGGTGCGGACCTCGGCCAGCTCGTGGCCGGCGGCGCGGGCCCGGATCTCGCCCACGCGGCGGGCGATGGCGGGCAGGTCGCGACCGCGGCCGGCGCCGACCACCAGGGACACGGCGCCGAGGGTGACCGGGGAGGCCTTGGCCCCGAGGAGGTCTTCGACGATCTGCTGGCGGCGGGCGGCGGGGACGTAGGGGTCGGCGAGGGCCGTGCGGAGCTCGTCGTTGGCCTCGAGGGCAGCGGCGAAGCGGAAGAGCTCGTCGTCGGCGCGCGGGTCGCCCTCGGCACGGATGACGGCGGCGATGGCCTCGGCGTATCCGTCGATGGTGTCGGTCATCGGATGGCTCCTCGGGATCAGGTGGCGCCGACGCGGGCGATGTAGTCGGCGATCAGCTCGTGCTGGGCGGCCTCGTCGAGGTTCGCCCGCACGACGGCATCGGCCGCCACCGCCGCCTGGGCGGCGATCTCGGCCCGGAGGTCGGCGAGGGCCTGCTCCTTGGACGTCTCGATCTCGATGCGGGCCCGCTCCTTGGTCTCGGCGATCTCGGCCCGGGCCCGTTCGAGCAGGTCGGCCTCGAGACGGGCGGCGCGCTCGGCGGCCTCGGCGACGATGCGCTCGGACTCCGCCGCCGCCTCGCCCAAGCGCCGGCGGACCTCCTCGAGTTCGGCCTCGGCGCTCGCCCGCTCCTCTTCGGCTCCGCGGATCTCGCCGACGATGCGCTCGGTGCGGGCCTTCATCAGTCGGGCCAGGGGCGGCAGGCCCTTCCACACGAACACGGCGACGAGGAGGCCGAAGGCGATCGTGCCCCACCAGAACTCGTTGATCGAGCCGGGCAGGAAGTAGCCGTTGGGTTCCTCACTGGCGAACACCAGCAACGTCATCGTCGATCCTCTCAGCTCTCGGTGGTGGCGGCCAGGGCACGCTCGACCACCTCGCGGTTGGCCGCGACGTCGAGGGGGCGCCCCAACACCGCCGAGGCGGCGGCCACGGCGAGTTCGGCGACGTCGTCGCGCAGGGTCTCCATGGCGGCGCTGCGGGCCTGTTCGATCTCGGCTGCCGCCTCGCGGCGCCAGGCCGCGATCTCGGCGTCGGCCTCGGCGCTCAGGGCGGCCTTCTGCTCGTCGACCCGGGCGCGGGCCTCCTCGATCAGGCGGTTGGCCTCGGCGCGGGCCTCGGCCAGCGCCGCGTCGTAGTCGGCGCGGACCCGGCCGAGGTCGAGGCGGGCCCGGTCGGCGGCGTCACGTTCGGCCCGCATCTTGTCCTGGCGGGCCTCGATGCCCCGCTGGATCGGCGGGAGCAGGACGTAGCGCATGAGGGCCCACAGGGCGAAGAAGAAGATGGCGGCCCACACCAGCTCGTTCAACTCCGGGATGACCGGGTTGGGTGGCGAGCTCTCGGCGGCGGCCTCTCCCTCCTCGGCGAGCAGGGTCAGCAGTGCGATCACGGGTTCACCTCGAAGACGCGACGGTCGGCGGGACCGGTGGGCCGTTCGGGGACGGGCGCCCCGACGGCGGCACCGGCTGTTCGATCAGACGAACTTGAGCAGGATGAAGACGACGAAGCCGATGAGGGCGAGGGCCTCGGTGAAGGCGATACCGAGGAACATGGTCGTCTGGACCTGACCGGCCGACTCGGGCTGGCGGGCCATGGCCTGCACGGCCTGACCGACGAGGTAGCCGATGCCGATGCCGGGGCCGATGGCGGCGAGGCCGTAGGCGAAACCGGCCGAACCGGCGGCCTGGATGTTCTTGGCGTCGTCGGCGCTGACGTCCTGGGCGAGCTGGATCGCCTGGGCGGCGAGGGTGCTCACGGTGCTCATGTCGGTGCTCTCCTGTGGCTTGTCGTGCCGGCGGGCCGGCGGACGGTGGATCGGTTGGGACGGGGAGATCGCGGAGCGATCAGTGGGCGGGGTGCAGGGAGCCGCCGATGTACACGGCGGCGAGGATGGTGAACACGAAGGCCTGGATGAGCGACACGCCGATCTCGAAGGCGGTGAACACGACCAGGCCGGCGAAGGTGACCGGCTCGATGACGACGATCAGCGACGCCGACCACAAGGCGATGCACAACACGCTGAAGGTCACCAGCAGGATGTGGCCGGCGAGCATGTTGGCGAAGAGACGGACGGCGTGGCTGAAGGGCCGGACGAAGAAGGTGGAGAGGATCTCGATGGGCGTCACGAGGATGTAGAGCAGCTTGGGCACCCCGGGGGGGAACATGACCTCCTTGAAGTAGCCCAGGCCATGGTGTTTCACCCCCACCCCGATGAACATGGCCCAGGCCACGAGGGCCACCAGCAGGGGGCCGGCCATGCGGGCGTTGGCCGGCATCTGGAAGAAGGGGATGACCTCGGTGATGTTGCCGAAGAAGACGAACAGGAAGAAGGCGGTGAGAAGGGGAAGGTAGCGCCCCCCGTCGGGGCCGATGCCCGGCAGCAGGATCTGGCGCTCGATGAAACCCACCGTCGTCTCGGCGACGGTGCGGAACCCCCGGGGAGCGAGGGCGTCACCGCGGGCGCCGAGGACGAAGACGAGGGTCGGCACGGCGACGCTCAGGAAGTGGATGAACCCGATCTTGTTGAAGGCGAACAGGTCGCTTCCGTCGAACAGCAAGGCCGGCCACTCGACGATGTTCTCGATCGGTGGGAACTCGACAGCTCCGAGGATCACCTCAGCTCCTTCACTGGGTCACGTCGACCGGGCGGTGCGGTCGCGGGGGCCGCAGGCCGGGAAAGGCCAGCGACGCCGACACGAAACGCATCTCCCAGAAGAGCAGTCCGAGATGGGACACGATGATCGTGACACCGAGCGGGACCAGGGAGACCCACCCAGCGTCACGGACGGCGAGCACGGCCACGGTGATGAGGCCGAGCCGCACGAGGAAACCGAACAGGGCCACCGCCGCCATCAAGGCGAGAGAGACCCGGGCCGCCCAGCCCAGGCTGACGGCGGCCAACAGGAAGTTCACGCACACGATGGCCAACCCGTAGGCGACCGAGGCGGCGCCGGCGGTGCCCCCGAGTGCGGCACCGAGTCCGATGGCGACAGGGGCGAGGTAGACACCGCGGCGCACGAGGTCGCGGGCGACCTCGATGGCCGGCGAGGGCCCCTCGAGGCGCGAGGTCAAGGGGTTGGGGGCGGTGGTCGTCACCGTCCGACCTCCCCGAGGCCCGCCCTGGGCGAGCCGGGACCGGGCACCGCGGGGTCGAGGCCCGCGGCCAGGTCACGGGCCTGGCGGCGCAGCTCGGCGGCGGCAGCCCGATCGGCGGTGGCGCGCTGCATGGCACGCCGGAAGTCGTAGTACACCTTGAGGGCGGCCCCGACGGCGCCGAAGGCGAGCAGGCCCAGCATCAACCAGGGACCGGTACCTACGCGCCGGTCGAGCCAGAGGCCGACGACGGCGAGCATGACCGGTGCCACCACCAGGTCGAAGCCGCCGTGCGCACGCCACATGGCATCATGGAGTTCGCGCCGTTGCGAAGCGTCCACAGGACCGTCCCGTCGAGAGCGCGGGCGACGATCGCCCGCTCGTGAATTCGTGCACAATCTAGGGGCCGGGA
>RFFY01000528.1 GCA_003697065.1 Actinomyces sp.
CGCCCCTCGCCGTCACCTGCCATCGGGAGCCATGCCACCCTCACCGACCCTGTCGATCCAGCTCGTGACCTTCGGCGAGCCCGAGGCACCGGACCCCGCCACCCTGCTCGCCTGGGCCCGGGCGGCCGAGGAGGCCGGGGTCGACCGACTCGTCGTGTCGGACCACGTCGTGTTCGGCGAGTCGCTCGACGACTACGGCGACCCCCGGCGCGGCGGTGTGAGCGGGGGCCGCCAGCCGACCGGGCCGGACGGATCGTGGCTCGAACCCCTGACGGTGCTCGCCGGCATCGCCGCCGTCACCGAGCGGATCCGGCTCCAGACCGGGATCCTGTTGGCCGCCCTGCGCCGGCCCGTGGTGCTGGCCAAGACGGCGGCGACCCTCGACCGCCTCTCCGGGGGCCGCCTCGACCTCGGCGTCGGGGTGGGCTGGCAGCGGGCCGAGTACGCCGCGGCCGGCCTCGACTTCCGGCAGCGGGGCCGCCTCCTCGACCACACCCTGAGCGTGTGCCGGGCCCTGTGGACCACCAGCCCGGCGGCCGTCCACGACGAGTTCCTCGACGTCGAGGGCCTGCACGCCGCCCCGCGACCCTCCGGCGGGATCCCCGTGTGGATCAGCGGGCGACCCCACCGTCGGGTGGTCGAGCGCATCGTCCGCCACGGCGACGGATGGATCCCCTGGGGCGAGCACATGGCCGACCCCCGGCCCGGCCTGGCGATCATCGCCGAGGCCCTGCGGGCCGCCGGCCGCGACCCGGCGGAGCTGGCCGTGCAGGCGGCCCTGACACCCGTGCGTGACCGGGACGGCCGCTTCGACGCGGCGGCCACCTTCGCGCCGGTGCCCGATCTGGTCGCCGGCGGGGTGACCGACGTGAAGGCTCCCGTGCGACTCCCGGCGGACCCTGCCGCCGCCCGGGAGCGCCTCGACGCTCTGGTCGCCGCCTTCCGGGAGGCGCTCGACACGGCCTGAGCGATGGCCCCGCCCTCAGGTGGGCTCCACGTCGGCGACGAGCAGGGGATCGTCGACACCGGCCACGAGGAACCAGCGCCCCGACCGGTCGGCCGCCACGGCCACCACCCGGGTGCAGTCGTGCCCGCCGCCGGGGTCGGCGCCGGGCGGGGCCGCGTCGTGGCAGCGACCCTCGACGGCGACACCGACGCGGGCGAGGTTCTGGCGTCCCTCGGGCCACACGACCGTCACGGTGACAGCCTCCGGATCGACGACCTCCCAGGTGCGCGCCTTGCCCTTGGCCACGGCCAGCGCTGCCGCCACCGCCGCCTGGCGCCGCTCGCCCACCGTCACCCCGGCGGCGGTGTCACCGTCGCCGGCCGACACGGCTCGGGCTTCGACGTCCAGGAGATGCAGCACCGCCGCCGCCACCCGCTCGGCATCGGCGGCGACCTCGGGCTTCATCTCGGCGAGGGTGGGGCTGACGGCGACCTCCACGCCGGGCGGAAGCCCGGCGAGGGGTGGCCCGGCCGCCGCGGTCAGGGGGTCGGCGTCGGCGATGCGTCGGGCGGGGGCACCGGCGACGACGAGGGAGGCCGCCGCCACCAGCGCCAGGGCGAGGACGGCGCCGACGGTGGCCGCCCGCGGACGCACCGCGCCCCGCCCCTCGCCCGCGGCCGGGCGAGCCAGTCCCGAGACGACGGCACGCTCGATCAGGGAGCGGGCGGCGGTGGCGACCGTGAGGGTGGCGAGCAGAGCGACCTTGGCCCCGAACTCGGTGTCGAAGGGGGCGAGGGCGAGGACGGCACCGAAGCCCACGAGACCCCCGAAGACCACCCGGGCCCGGGGTGAGGAGGGGATGGTGCGGGGATCGGTGAGCATGAACAAGGCGAACACGAACACCTCCGGCGAGGTGACGAGGATCCACCACAGGTGGGCGTCGCACACCGGATCGAACGACCACCGGGCGGTGAAACAGTGGCCCCACGCGGCGAGCACCCCCGCCGCGGCGGCGAAGGTGGCCCCGAACGAAGCGACGAGGGGCAGCAGACCCAGGCGGCGGTTGACCGACACGCCACCCACCACGATGAGGAGGTAGGCGGCCACCAGCCCCGGCGAGAGCGGCCCCCACCACAGGTCGAGGGGTTCGGCCCGGGCGCTGCCCAACAGCAGGAAGGCCACCACGAGGCCGGCGTTGGAGGGGTTGAGCAGGTGATGGTCCCGGTGCCGGATCACGTACTTCGAAGCCACCGACCCGGCCGCCACCACGGCGAACAGGGGCCATCCCGTCGTCGCCCAGTGGTCACCGGCCTCGGTCCCGACCAGACGCAGCACCAGCGCCACGCCGCTACCGGTCAACATCCCGCTCGCCGGCCCGATCCAGCCCCGGCCGCTCAGGCGGGCCCCGATCAGGTCGGTCAGGGCGCCGGCGGCGATGGCGGCGGTGATCTGGGGAACCGACACGGCGAAGTCCAGGCTCGTCTGGCCGAGGACGTGCAGCCCCAGGGTCACGGCGGCGACGGTGCGCCGGGGATCGCCGCGTCGTCTCTGCGCCCCGGACGGACGCACCCATCGCATCACGGGAGCTCCGTCGGCGTCGACACCGGCCACCTTAGACACCGCTACCGTCAGCCCATGACCGACATCGTCCGCTCCCTGCTCCTCTTCGTCGCCGCCGCCCTGCTGGAGATCGGCGGTGCCTGGTTGGTCTGGCAGGGGCTGCGCGAGCACCGAGGGCTGGTCTGGGTCGGTGCCGGCGTGCTCGCTCTCGCCGGGTACGGCGTCGTCGCCACCTTCCAACCCGATCCGGCCTTCGGGCGGATCCTCGCCGCCTACGGAGGCGTGTTCGTGGCCGGCTCGTTGGCGTGGGGGGTTGCCGTCGACCAGCTCCGGCCCGACCGCTTCGACCTCGCCGGGGCGGGCATCTGCCTCCTCGGTGTCGCCGTGATCATGTACGCGCCCCGTCCCGTCTGAGCCCACGCCCACTCCGCCCACGGGTGTCCCGGGCCTTCGGCGCCGCCGGGGCCGTGGGGCTGCGTGACCGGCCGCGCCCGGCGCCCCATGCGATACTCCGACGATGCTGCGCAAGGGATTCGCCGCACTCCTGCTCGGACCGTCCCTCCTGCTCGCCTCCCTGGCATGGTCGGGTTTCATCGCCCTGCGGACGGTGTTCGAGCCCGACCGGTCCCGGACCGTGGCCGAGGAGGTGCTCGCCGACGAGGGTGTCCGCGACCAGCTGGCGTCCAACGTGGCGCGCGGTCTCGACGCCGTCATCCCCGACGCCGTGCCGGTCACCTCGACCCAGCTCGACCAGGTGGCCCGGGCCGTCCTGGCCGATCCCCGCTTCACCGACCTCGTGCTGACCGCCTTCGTCGACTCCCATCGGGCCTTCCTCGGCGAGGGCCGGGCGCCCGAGACCCTCGATCTCGCCCCCCTGGCCGACACGGCCCGGTCGGCGCTGGCGTCGCTCGACCCGGCCCTGGCCAATGCCGTTCCGGCGTCGGAGCAGCTCGTCATCGACCTGCCGACCGAGCACATCCCCGACGCCAGCCCCCTGCGCCGCTTCCTGCAGGCGGCGGTGCCCACCCTCGCCGTGCTCGCCGGCCTGGGAGCGCTGGCCGCCCTCCTGGTGACCAGCGACCGCCCCTCGGTCCTGCGCCGGGCCGCCTTCTGGGCGCTGGGGACGACCGTGTTCTACCTGGCGGTGGGGGTCGGCGTGCCCTGGGTGCTACGCCAGGCCGCCCCCGCCCAGACCGAGGTCCTGGCCGTGTTCCTGGCCGCCCTGTTCGCCTCGACCGTGCAGCCCTCCCTGGTGCTGGCAGGGGCCGGTGTCGTGTGCCTCGTGGTGTCGTGGCTGTGGCCCTCGGGCGAGGGACGGGACCGGGCCCGGCGCGAGGAGCGGCCCGAACCGTCACCCCCGCCGCGCCCCGCGGCCCGACCCCGGCCGGCGCCGAGACCGTCGCCGCCCACCCGGGCGGTGGCCACGCC
>RFFY01000529.1 GCA_003697065.1 Actinomyces sp.
GCGGCCTCGGCCCGCGCCACGACCAGGTCGCAGAGGCGACCGATGACGGCGACGGCGGTGTCGAGGAAGGCCCGGCCCGCCTCGCCCGGTTCGGGGTCGGCGACGACGCACCAGGCGAGATGGCTCTCGGGCCCGTCGTCGCGCAGCGAGAAGGTGCCCTGGTACAGGGCCAGGCCGGTGTCGCCCTCGACGACGTAGACGCGTCGCCAGGGGGGTTCGAAGGACACCACGGTCTCGACCAGCTCGCCACCGTCGGGATGGGGCAGGTGGAGGCGGGCGCCCACCCCGTGGGGCGGCGGGTCCCCCTCGACCACGTAGGGACCGGCCAGCTCCTCGATGGTGTCGCACAGAACCCGCCAGGTGGTCTCACGCGGGGCCAGCACGTGGCGCTCGAGGGTGATCCGCGTTTCGCGGGGCGGCGGTGGGGTCGGCGCGGACGACCCTGTCGAGGAGGGGGCCGACGACCCTGCCGACGACCCTGCCGACGAGGGGGGCGGGGCGGTGCTCACGGGAGCGACCCTAGCGACCGGCGGCGGCCACGGCCTCGAGGATCGTCGGCGCCAGCTCCGGTCGGCAGATCAGCAGGCCCGGCATCCAGGGGTCGGGCTGGTTGAACACGGGCTCGGAGCCGTCGAGGCGCGAGGCGTGCAGCCCCGCCGCCCGGGCCACCGCCACCGGGGCGCACGAGTCCCACTCGTAGAGGCCGCCCCCGTGCAGGTAGACGTCGGCCTCGCCCCGCACGACCGCCATGGCCTTCACCCCGGCCGATCCGACCGCCGCCACCTCGGCGCCGATGGCACGGGCGAGGAGGCGTCCGTCCACCTGCTGGCGGGAACGCGATACGACGGCCAGGGGTCGCGGGCCGTAACGCGACATGACCGGCACCGGCGCCGGGTCCGTGGCGTACACCTCCCCGAGAGCGGGCACCGCCACGGCGCCGGCGACGGCCCGGCCCTCGACACACAAGGCGACGTGGACGGACCACTGGCCGCTCCAACCGAAGTCGCTGGAGCCGTCGAGGGGGTCGACGATCCACACCCGCCGGGCCCCGAGACGCGAGCGGTCGTCGGCCCCCTCCTCGGACAGCACGGCGTCGCCGGGCCGCTCCTCGGCGAGGCGGCGCACCAGGTGATCGTGGGCGAGTTCGTCGCCGAGCGCCTCGATGGACAGCCAGCCCCGGCGGCGCACGGCCGGGTCGCGCAACGCCTCGACCAGCAGGTCGGCGGTCTCGGCGGCCAGGGTCCGGGCGAGCTCGTGGTCGTCGGCTGTCGTCACCCGGGAACTCCGGGGTCGAGCGGGGGCGGATCGGCGCCCTCCAGGATCGCCCGCGTCCGGGCCTCGACCCGCTCGAGCATCTCGGGATGCGTCAGCACCCAGAAGCGGTCCTCGACCACGGCCTCGTGCACGGCCCGGGCCACCTCGGCGGGATCGATCCCGCTCTCCACGAGCTCGCGCACGACCTGCGCCCCCACCTCGCGTTCGGCCTCCTGGTGCGGGTCGAGTTCGGGTCGGGGATGGCGTTCGGGGCGGACGCGCTCACTGTCGTGGATCCGGGTGCGGACGAATCCCGGCGCCAGCACCGAGACCCCCAGCCGGGTGCCGGCGGCCCGCTGCTCGTACCACAGGGCCTCCGAGAGGGCCACCACACCGAACTTGGCGACGCAGTAGGCGCCCATCCCCGGCAGAGCGAGGAGCCCGGCCATGGAGGCCGTGTTGACGATGTGGGCCGGTTCGCCGTGGGCGAGCAGGGCGGGCCCGAAGACCTGGCAGCCGTTGATCACGCCCCACAGGTCGACCTCGATGACCCACTCCCAGCCCGCCCGGTCGCCCCCGATCACCGGGCCGCCCGCACCCACCCCCGCGTTGTTGCACAGGAGATGGACGGCGCCGTGGGCGTCGAGAACGGCGTCGCGCAAAGCCTCGACCTGGTCACGCAGGGCGACGTCGCACACCACGGGCGTGGTGGTGATCCCGTCGTCGGCCAGACGCTGCACGGCCCCGTCGAGGGCGCCGGCGTCGACGTCGGCGATCACGACTTTCATCCCGGCCTCACCGAAGCGCCGGGCCAGGGCGAAGCCGATGCCGCTGGCCCCGCCCGTCACGACCGCCGTCCGCCCCTCGAGTTCACGCATGTCTGA
>RFFY01000530.1 GCA_003697065.1 Actinomyces sp.
GAGGACAACCGCCTCACCGCCGCCTACCACCGCCTCCTGGAGTGGGACATCGTCACCGCGCCCCGCCTCACCCGGATGACCGAACGGGTCCTGAACCCCCTGCTCGGCAAGAGCCTCGTCGTCTACGCCCACAAGCCGCTCGCCGCCGGAGCCGGCACGGCGGTCGCCGAGGCGCGACCCGGCTCGGCCCCGGACCCCGGTCTCCCACCGGATCCGTCCTCTCCGTCCTCGTCGGAGGTCACCCGTGTCGCCTGAACGTCCGGCCGATCCCCGCGCCGACGAGCCCGTCGCCCCCGCCGTCGCCGGCATCGTGTCGGCGGCCGACATGGCCGCCACCGCCGAGACCATCGCCGAGTGGCAGCTCCCCAACGGGATGATCCCCTGGTTCCCGGGCGGGCACGCCGACCCGTGGAACCACGTCGAGGCGGCGATGGCGCTCGCCACCGCGGGGCGCCGGGCCGACGCCGAGCGCGCCTACCAGTGGCTCGTCGACATCCAGCGCCCCGACGGATCCTGGCACCAGTACTACCTCGCCGACCGGGTCGAGCAGGAGAAGCTCGACGCCAACGTGATCGCCTACGTCGCCACCGGTGCGTGGCACCACCACCTGCTCCACGGCGACGCCGGCTTCCTCGAGACCCTGTGGCCCGTCGTCGACCGGGCGATCGGCTTCGTGCTCGAGCTCCAGACCCGACGCGGCGAGATCCTGTGGGCTCGTCACATCGACGGCACGCCCTGGTCGTTCGCCCTGCTCACCGGCTCGTCCTCGATCGCCCACAGCCTGCGTTGCGCCCTCGCCCTGGCGGCCGAGATCGGCGAGGAGCGCCCCGACTGGGAGCTCGCCCTGGCCCGCCTCGCCCACGTGATCCGCCATGTGCCCGAGGCGTTCGCACCCAAGCACCGGTGGGCCATGGACTGGTACTACCCGGTACTCGCCGGGGTCGTCACCGGCGAGGCCGGTCGGGCCCGACTGGCCGAGCGGGCCGCTACCTTCGTGATGGAGGGGGCCGGCGTACGTTGCGTGGGCGACCGGCCCTGGGTCACCGCGGCCGAGACCTGCGAGTGCGCCATCGCCCACCTCGCCGTGGGCGAGCGGCAAAGGGCGCTCGAGCTCTTCTCGTGGGCCCAGCACCTGCGCGAACCCGACGGGCGCTACATCACCGGTCTGGTGCACCCCCAGCGGGCCACCTTCCCCCCCGAGGAACGCTCCACCTACTCGGCGGCGGCCGTCGTGCTCGCCGCCGACGCCCTCGCCGGCACCGGCCCCGCATCGGGACTGTTCACCGGGATCGGAGCCGGGGCGTTGGCACCCATCCTCGAGGTGACCTTCGACGAGGTGGACCGCATCGCCCGAGACGTCGACCTCGATCTCGAGATCCTCGGCGAGATGATCGACGCCGACACCGACGAGAGCGCCCGCGACTGACGCTGTCGGGACAGGAGCCCGGCGTCGAGCGCCGTCACGGCGACGGCCTCAGGCCACCGACACGCCGGGGAAGGGCGGGACGGCGGGGGTCCCTGCGGGCCGACCGGTGACGGCGGGACGCCACGCCGACGGCATGAGACGTACGACCACCCACGAGCCGTCCTCGGCCCGCCGCACGGCGTTGGGACGCGGCAGGGTCCGGGCCAGCCGACACGCCGACGCGCGGTCATCGGCCCGGGCCAGGGGTTTGGCCTCGTAGCTCGACATGCGCGTCGAGCGTCCGGTTCGCGCCATGTGCACTCCCGTGGCCGTCGTGTCCCGCGGCGTGGGGTCGGGTTCCCGCTCCGATCCGACCGACA
Organism: Actinomyces sp.; assembly: GCA_003697065.1. Lineage (GTDB taxonomy): Bacteria > Actinomycetota > Acidimicrobiia > Acidimicrobiales > Aldehydirespiratoraceae > J010. The sequence goes on from RFFY01000530.1 coordinate 1,786, forward strand.
TCCGGTCGGGTCGGCTCGACGTGTGCTCGTGGGGCGGCTGACCCTGTGTCGTCATCGGTGCTCGTGATCCTGGGTGGTGTACCGGGGTGGTGAACCGGGGATCCCGCCCCCGGTCCGTGCTCGCCGATCCCACCTTCGGCGCCCCGTCGACACCCGTTGAGCCCGGTGAGCGGAGGGGA
>RFFY01000073.1 GCA_003697065.1 Actinomyces sp.
GGTGGTGGTCACGGCGATACGGTACCGCTCGGCGGCCTGGGGTACCGTCCGCGCATGGATTTCGACATGCCGCCCGAGGACGATCCCCGGCGCCTCGCCGTGCGGGAGTGGCTCGCCGAACATCCGAACCCGACGGGGCGCGAACTCGCCGAGGCCGGTTACGTCGTGCCCCACTGGCCTCCGCCCTGGGGCCTCGACGCCGATCCCCTCCACCAGCTCATCATCGACGACGAGCTGCGCCGGGCGGGGGTGTCGCGCCCCAACAACGCCATCGGCATCGGCTGGGCCGCGCCGACCATCTGGGTCGCCGGCACCGAGGAACAAAAGAGACGCTTCCTGCCGGGGATCTTCTCCGGTGAGGAGGTCTGGTGCCAGCTCTTCAGCGAACCCGAGGCCGGCTCCGATCTCGCCAACCTCGCCACCCGGGCCGAACGCGACGGTGACGAGTACGTGATCAACGGCTCCAAGATCTGGTCGAGCGGCGCCCACCACGCCCAGTACGGCATCCTCATCGCCCGCACCGACCCCGACGTCCCCAAGCACAAGGGCATCTCCTATTTCATCTGCCCCATGGACTCGCCGGGCCTGACGATGACCCCCATCGTCGACATGACCACCGCCCACTCCTTCAACCAGGTGTTCTTCGACGACGTCCGGATCCCCGTCGACCTGCGGGTCGGCGAGGAGGGCGACGGCTGGCGACTGGCCAAGGTCACCCTCGCCAACGAGCGGGTGTCCCTGTCGTCGGCGGGCTCCCTGTGGGGTGAGGGGCCGTCGGCCGAGCTCCTCATCGACCTCATCCGACGCCGCGGCCCCGTGACCGACCCCCTCCTGCGCCAACGGGTGGCCGCCTTGCACATCGAAGCCGAGGTCCTGCGCCTCAACCGGCTCCGCACCCTCAGCGCCCGCCTGGCCGGTCGGGCCCCGGGCCCCGAGGCCTCGATCCAGAAGATCATGGCCGACGAGCACGGCCAGCACGTCATGGCCCTGGCCAAGGACGTGGCCGGCACCGCCGGCATGCTCACCGGCTCGGGTCCCCCCGGCGAGGTACCCCCGCCCATGCAGCGGGGGGCCACCGAGGTCAACTTCCCCCGTGGCGCCGACAGCCAGTTCCCCGACGTCGACCCCATCTGGCACTACGGCTTCCTGTTCTCGCCGGCCCTCACCCTGGGCGGGGGGACCTTCGCCATCCAGCGCAATATCGTGGGCGAGCACGTGCTCGGTCTGCCCCGCGAGCCGAACGTCGAGGCGGGCCTGACCTGGGCCGAGGCCCAGCGTCGGCGCCGGGAGGAGAATCGACGCGGGGAGGATCACCGGCGCCGGGAGGAGCACCGGCGCGGGGAGGATCACCAGCGCCGGGAGGACCAGCCATGAGAACCGCCGTCACCGAGATGTTCGGGATCGAGTTCCCGATCGTCGCCTTCTCCCACTGCCGCGACGTCGTCGCCGCCGTCTCCCGAGCGGGGGGGCTGGGCGTGCTCGGCGCCGTCGCCCACAGCCCGGAGCGTCTCGAGATCGACCTCGACTGGATCGAATCCGAGATCGGCGACCGGCCCTACGGCGTCGACCTCATCGTGCCGGCGCGCTACGCCGGCGACGACAAGGGCGGCTACACCCTCGACGACATCCGCCGTCTCATCCCGCCCGAGCACAAGGCCTTCGTCGACGACATCCTCCGCCGCTACGAGGTCCCCGAACTGCCCGAGGACGACACCCGCACGGGGCGGGGTCTGGCCGCGGCCGGGTCGGGGGTGGTGGCACCCTTCTCGGCCACGGCCGCCGGTCCCCAGCTCGAGATCGCCCTGGCCCACCGCACCGCCTTCGTGGCCAACGCCCTGGGCCCGCCTCCGGCGGCGATGATCGAGCGGGTCAAGGAGGAGGGTCGTCTGGTCGGTGCCCTGGCCGGCAAGGCGGTCCACGCCGAACGCCACGTGGCCGCCGGGGTCGACCTCATCATCGCCCAGGGCTACGAGGCGGGTGGGCACACGGGCGAGATCGGCTCGATGGTCCTCATCCCCGAGGTCGTCGACGCCGTCGCCCCCGTCCCCGTCCTCGCCGCCGGCGGGATCGGGCGGGGGCGCCAGATGGCGGCGGCCATGGCCCTCGGGGCCCAGGGGGTGTGGTGCGGGTCGGTGTGGCTCACCACCGAGGAGGCCGAGACCCATCCCGTCGTGAAGCAGAAGATGCTCGCCGCCACCTCCGCCGACACGGTCCGCTCCCGCTCGCTCACCGGCAAGCCGGCCCGGATGCTCAAGACAGCCTGGACCGAGGAGTGGGACCGGCCCGACACCCCCGACCCCCTCGGCATGCCGCTCCAGCCCATCCTGGTGGAGGAGGCCCGCCGCCGCATCGACCGGGCGGCGATGCGCCCCGGATCGGGCGCCGAGAAGCTGGCCGACTACTTCGTCGGCCAGGTCGTGGGCTCGATGAACCAGGTCCGTACCTGCCGCCAGGTGGTCTACGAGATGGTCGAGGAGTTCATCGACGCCGTCGAGAAGCTGGCGGCCCAGCTGGAGACGTGAGCGCCCCGGCCGATCCCCTCGTCGACGCCCTGGACGCCACCGGCGTCCCCTACGAGATCGTGGCGTGCGACCCGGCCCTGGCCGACACCGCCGCCTTCTGCGAGGCCTACGGGTACGCCCCCGAGGATTCGGCCAACACCATCGTCGTCATGGGTCGGGTCACCCCGCCCGTCTTCGCCGCCTGCGTGGTGCTCGCCACCAGCCGCCTCGACGTGAACCGCACCGTGCGGCGCCGTCTCGGGGTGCGCAAGGCCTCCTTCGCTCCCGCCGAGATCACCCGCGAGCTCACCGGCATGGAGATCGGCGGTGTCACCCCGGTCGGCCTGCCCGACGACCTGCCCCTGTGGGTCGACGCCGCCGTGATGACCCGGCCCCGCATCGTGCTGGGCGGCGGGGGACGGGACCGCAAGGTCGTGGCGCCCCCGACCCTGCTGGAGGCCCTGGGCGCCGAGGTGGTCGAGGGCCTGGCCCGGCCGCTCTGACCGGCGCCGGCCCGGCCCTTTTGGGTGGCGCCGGTCTGCTGAGCGGTCGTCAGGCTCCTGTCAGGCCCCCTCAGGCGCCCGGGACGGGCCGAGCCGGGTGGTCGTCGAGGAAGGCGACGGCGGCCGCAGCGTCGTCGACCACCCCGATCGAGTCGCGATAGGGACGCCCGTCGGCGAGACGGGTGAGAAGGTCGGCGGCGGGTAGGACCTCGGTCCAGTGCTCCCGGCCGAGGAAGACCATGGGGCTCACGACCCCGAAGACGCCGTAGTGGTTCTGGGTGGCGTCCTGGAACACCTCCTGGAGGGTCCCGGCGGATCCGGGGGCGAAGACGACCCCCCGGGTGGCGATGGCGAGCAGGCCCTCCTCGCGCAGGGAGTTGGCGAAGTACTTGGCGACGTGGGTGGCGAACTGGTTCGTCGGTTCGTGGCCGTAGAACCAGGTGGGGACGGCGAGGTTCTCGTGCCCGTCGGGGACCCGGTCCAGGGCGCGGAAGCCCGCCTCGAGGTAGGGGTCGGGCCGGCGCCAGTCGGGAGCGTCGGCCAGGAGGTCGACGCAGTCGTCGAGGATGTGGTCGGGGGCGTCCGCGCACCAGGCGCCGAGGTTGGCGGCTTCCATGGCGCCGGGTCCGCCGCCGGTGGTGACGAGCCAGCCCCGGCGGGCGCACAGGCGGCCGAGACGGGCGACCTCGCGGTACACGGCGCTACCCCGGGTGACCTCGTGACCGCCCATCACCGCGACGACGTCGGGACGGCCGGCGAGATGGTCGGCGAGAGCGTCGTCGATGGCGAGGTCGTGGAGGCGCCGGGCCAAAGCGTCGAGGAGGGGGAGGCGGCGGGGGTCGTGGCGGCGGGACCACGCCCAGATCCGCGAGTCGAGAGCGTCACGGGCGAAGCTGCCCTCGACCCCGCGACGCACGCCGGTGAGCAGCTCGCCGTGGCGGTACAGGCAGGGCCGGTAGGGGTCGAAGGGCAGGCCGGGCAGGGGCGGGAACACGAGACCCCCGGTGGCGAGGACGTGGCGCAGGGCGTCGTCGGCGAGCTCGCAGCCCAACAGGACCGAACCGGCCCAGGAGGTGGCCGTGACCGTCGGGGTCCGGGCGGACAGGTCGAGGCCCTGGATGACGACGTCGACGAGATCGCCGGCGGCGGCCGCCCGGTCGAACTCGGCCAGGTCGTGGATCTCTCGGCGCACCGGCCGAGATTGTCACACCCCGCGGGGATGATGGTGGTGTCCCCGGGGCGGCCGTCGGGAGGGAGCCGGTCCGGGGCGGCGAGGAGACGGTGATCCTTCCCCGATCGGAGTGCGACATGGACGACAAGGACGACGTCGACCGGACACGGCGACGAGACGAGGAGCCCGAGGGCGGCGACGCGTCGGGTGGCGGGGCTGCGGGTCCCGAGGCTTCGGGTGGCGAGGCTGCGGCCGCGGGTGGGTCGGCCCGACGCGGGCAGGCCGAGCAGGCCGAGCTGGTCCGCATCATGA
>RFFY01000531.1 GCA_003697065.1 Actinomyces sp.
AAGACCATGAAAGCCCTGTCTCGTCTCGTCGCTGTGTGGGTGGTGCTGTTGATGGCCGGGCCGCTGGCTCCCGGTCGGGTGCAGGCGCAGGAGCGCTATCAGACGCCGCCCGAGGAACTGGCTCGCCTCGTCGACGCGCCGCCGACGCCGGCGGTCAGTTTCAGTCCGGACCGGGCCGTGATGCTGCTCATGCACCGCCCCAGCCTGCCCTCCATCGAGGAACTGGCCCAGCCCGAACTGCGGCTGGCCGGGCTGCGCATCAACCCCCGCACCAGCGGCCCGAGCCGCTCGAACTACGTCAACCGCCTCGTCCTGCGCCGCCTCGACGCCGACGGCGAGACGGAGGTGACGGGCCTGCCCGGGGGCGCCCGCATCGCCGACGTGACGTGGGCACCGGACGGCCGCCACCTGGCCTTCACCGTCACCGGGCGCGACCGCATCGACCTGTACGTGGCCGACGTGGCCACCGGCCGGGCCCGCCGGGCGGGCGACTTCGCCGTGAACAACGTCTACTACGGTACCCCGTACGCCTGGCTGCCCGACGGCCAGGCCCTCGTGGTGCGGGCCGTGCCGCCCGACCGGGGCGCGCCGCCCGAGCCGCCGCCGGCGCCCGAAGGACCGACCATCCAGGAGAACATCGGCAAGGCGGCCCCGGTGCGCACCTACCAGGACCTCCTCCGGAACCCGTACGACGAGGCCCTCTTCGCCCATTTCATGGCCACGCAATTGCTGCGGGTAGGGCTCGACGGCACCGTGACGCCCCTCGGTGCGCCCGGCCTCGTGGCCGACGCGACGCCCTCGCCGGACGGCCGCTTCCTCCTCGTCGAGATGATCCACGAACCGTTCTCCTACCTGGTGCCGGCCTATCGCTTCCCCCACCGCATCGAGGTGTGGGACCGCGACGGCAACCGGGTGGCCGAGCTGGCCGACCTGCCGCTCGCCGAGGAGGTGCCCACGGGCTTCGGGTCGGTGCCCACGGGCATGCGGAACGTCGCCTGGCGGGCCGATGCGCCGGCCACGGTCGTCTGGACGGAAGCC
>RFFY01000532.1 GCA_003697065.1 Actinomyces sp.
CCGAGGTTGCCCTCCTGGATGAGATCGAGCAGGGCCATCCCGCGGCCGACGTAGCGCTTGGCGATCGACACGACGAGGCGGAGGTTGGCCCGGGTCAGCTCCTCCTTGGCCCGTTCGCCGTCGTCGACCAGACGCTGGAGCCGGCGCCGCTCGGTCGCATCCATCTCGTCGAGGGTGCCGTCGGCGGCGGCGTCGGCCAGCACGGCCTCGGCTTCGGCACCCCGACGGATGCGGGCCGCCAGGCGCACCTCGGAGCGGGCGTCGAGCAGGGGGTAGCGACCGATCTCGCGCAGGTAGAGGCGGACCGGATCGTCGGCCCCGCCCCGATCGCTCGAGGAGGCAGCGGGAAGGGGGCGACGGCGACGGGGTTCGTCGTCGACGTCGTCGCCCACCTCGGCGGCGAAGCGGGCCGCCCGCGCCATGCGCTGGAGGTCGGCCGCGCCGGCCCGGACCTCGGGGTCGCCCCCCTCGTCGAGTTCGACCCCGGCTTCGGCGCAGGCGGCGCGCAACCCGGCAACGATGCGGGGGGTCAGCTCGACGTCGCGCACGACCTCGACGACCTCCTGGAGAGCCACCCGACCCGCCGGACGCGAGCGGGCCAGGAGGGCGACGAAGGCCTCGGCGGCCTCGGCGGGGAGGGCGGCGGCCAGCTCGTCGGGGAGCACGACGCCATCCGGCGGCGATCCCCGACCCGACACGGCTCCCGTCGACCCGGCGCTCACGAACCTCTCCCCCGCACCTGTTCGATGAGCCACGGTAGCAGCACGTCGAGGGACGCCTGACGCGTGTCGCGCTCGGCCAGTTCCTCGATACGGGCCTTGAGCCAGGCGATGACCTCGGTGTAGGCCACCCGGTCCTCGACGGCCGCCCGGGCCGTGTCGCGCGACAGCTCGCGCAGTTCCCGTTCGGCGGCGAGGCGGGCGAGACGGGCCAGCACGTCGACGGGTTCGGCCTCACTGGGCACGACGGCCAGCCGCCTCAGCAGGTCGGCGACCTCGGGGTCGGCCGCCGCGAGGGTCGCGGCGAAGTCGTCGCCTTTCTGGAGCGCCTCCAGGGCCCGCCGGCAGGTCGGGTCGGCGAACAGCTCGGGGGCGAGCAGCTCGGCGTCGGCGGCGTCGTGGACGGCCAGGCGCAGGGCCTCCTCCTCGGGCCCGGACCGGCGCCGGGGCGTGGCTCCCGGCCGCCCGACGGGCCGCGCCCGCCCACCCCGCGGTGAGGAGCCGCCAGGGTCGGCGGGGACGGTGGCGTCGTCCCAGGGGGGCGCGTCGTCGACGGCGGGTGGCGCCGGGGTCGCGGCAACGGGTCGTTCCACCAGCTCCCGCAGGCGCCGCTCGTCGAGGCGGCACCGGTCGGCGATCTCGAGGAGGTAGGGGTCGCGGACGAGGGGATCGGGATGTTCGGCGACGAGCGCCGCCGCCGCCTCGGCGGCCCGGGCCCGCCCCTCGACGGTGCTCGTGTCGACCGACTCGAAGACCCGGTCGATCCGGAAGCGGAGGAAGGGGATGGCCTCCTCCACGGACCGGACCAGGGCCGCGGGGTCGTCGCGGGCGAGATCACCGGGATCGGTGCCCGCGGGAAGGGCGGCCACGTACACCTCGAGACCGTGCTCGCGTTCCCAGGCGTAGACGCGGGCCGCGGCCGAGCGGCCGGCGGCGTCGGCGTCGAAGGCCAGCACCAGGCGCTTGGCCGAGTGGCGACCGAGCAGGCGGACGTGCTCTTCGGTCATGGCGGTTCCGCAGGTCGCCACCGCCCGTCCCACCCCGGCGGTGGCGAAACCGATCACGTCGGTGTAGCCCTCGCACACCACGGCCTCGCCGGCCTGCACGATGTCGCGCCGGTGCTCGTGGAGGCCGAAGAGCACCCGGCTCTTGTCGTAGACGAGCGACTCGGTGGTGGTGTTCTTGTACTTCGGGCCCTCGGCGCCGGGCAGGATGCGCCCACCGAAGCCCACCACGTCGCCCCGGTCGTCGGTGATCGGGAACATGATGCGGGCTCGGAAGGCGTCCTGTTGGCGGCCGCGCCGGTTGACGAAACCGAGCCCGCTGTCGCGCAGGTCGTCGTCGCTCAGCGACAGGCGGCGGGCCAGCACGTCCCAGCCGTCGGGCGCCCACCCCAGGCGGTAGCGACGCACGATGTCGCCGTCGTAGCCCCGGCCGCGCAGATAGGCGCGGGCGGGGGCGGCGTCGGGGGCGTCGAGGAGGCGCTGGTGGTAGAAGTCGGCGGCGGCCGCCACCGCCTCGAGGAGACGCCGCTTGCGGCTGCGGGTCCGGCCCTCGTCGGCGTCGGTGTAGCGCAAGGTGATGCCGGCGCGGGCGGCGAGGCGCTCGACGGCGGCGACGAAGTCGAGGCCTTCGAGCTCGCGGACGAAGGTGATGGCGTCACCCGAGCGCTGGCAGCCGAAGCAGTAGTAGACGCCCTTTTCGGGATTGATGGAGAACGAGGGCGTGCGTTCACCGTGGAGGGGGCAACGGGCCGTCCACTGGCGGCCCGAGCGCTTCACCTCGGTGTGTTCAGCGACGAGTTGCACCAGGTCGGTGGCGGCCCGGACCCGGGCCACGTCGTCGTCGACGATGCCCATGCATCGACGCTAGCAGCGGCCCCGGACGCGCCTTCGCCGCCCGGACCCACGGCGCGCGGGTCGGGGGCGGTGACGACGGGAGGCGTCGTCAGCAGGGGCCGAGGCGCTCGACGAGGTAGTCGACGAGGCGGTCGATACCCACCCGGTCCTGGGCCATGGTGTCGCGGTCGCGGACGGTGACGGCCCGGTCCTCGAGGGTGTCGAAGTCGACGGTCACGCAGTAGGGCGTGCCGATCTCGTCCTGGCGCCGGTAGCGGCGACCGATGGCCTGGGTCTCGTCGTACTCGGCCATCCAGCGCTCCTTGACGATGTCGAACACCTCGCGGGCGACCGGGCGCAGGGTGTCCTTCTTCGACAGGGGCAGGACCGCCACCTTGTAGGGGGCGAGGCGATGGTCGAGGCGCAGGACCGTACGCGGCTCGTCGTTGACGATCTCGGTGTCGTAGGCGGCCAGCAGGAAGGCGAAGGCCGAGCGGGTGGCGCCGGCGGCCGGTTCGATCACATGGGGGACGTAGTGCTCGCCCGTCTGCTGGTCGAAGACCTCGAGGCGTTCGCCGGAGTGGGCAGCGTGCTGGCGCAGGTCGTAGTCGCCCCGGTTGGCGATGCCCTCGAGCTCCCCCCAACCCCAGGGGAAGCGGTACTCGACGTCGGCGGTGGCCGAGCTGTAGTGGGACAGCTCGTCGGCGTCGTGGGCCCGTAGGCGCAGATCGGCCTCGGGCATCCCCAGCTCGCGGTACCAGCGGAGGCGCTCGTCGCACCAGTAGCGGTACCAGTGCTCGGCCTCGGCCGGGGGGACGAAGAACTCGAGCTCCATCTGCTCGAACTCCCGGGTCCGGAACACGAAGTTCCCGGGGGTGATCTCGTTGCGGAAGCTCTTGCCGATCTGGGCGATCCCGAAGGGCGGCCTCTTGCGCGAGGTGTTCATCACGTTGACGAAGTTGATGAACATGCCCTGGGCGGTCTCGGGCCGCAGGTAGACCTCGTGGCCGCTGTCGGCCAC
>RFFY01000074.1 GCA_003697065.1 Actinomyces sp.
CGCCGGCCCGGCGTCCGAGGGCCCGGCCTCCGACGCCGGCGGCGAGACCTCTGCGCCGGCGGCGGGTCAGGCGACCCCGCCCCTGCTGCTCGCAGCCCGGTCCGGGTCACCGGGCACCGGGGCGGTGTCCGCGCCGGCGACCCGGACCCTCCGGGTGGCGCGGCCCGTCGAGCCCCGGACACCCTTCCGCGACGCCCTCGCCGCTGCCGAGAAGCTGCTGGCCGTCGGGGACGGCGAGGCGGCCCGACGTGCCATGGACCGGGCCCGCGAGGGCTACCGGGCCTGGTTCGACAAGAAGGTCGCCACCGCCGACGAGCGCGAGTTGATCGACTTCGGCGCCGGCGGGCTCCTGCTCGGGGCCGACGACGTGACCGACGCGGCCGAAGAAGCACTCTGGGAGCGGGTGAAACAAGAGGTGCAGCAGGCCCTCGATCAGTTCGATCCCTGCAGCCAGGTGAGGTCCGAGCGGGTCGATCAGCTGGCCCGGGCCCTGGCGCGTGCCGACCTCGCGGGCGTCCCCGACATGTCGAAGGAGGAGGCGGCGAAGAAGGGCCTGGTGCCCTACGACCGCAAGACGGTCGAGGCGGCCCTCATCCACTGGCAGGAACGCCAGGAGGCGGCGGCGAGAGGAGAAGCCGATCCGGAGTGTCCCGGCTTCCTGTTCGAAGCACCCCTGGAGATTCCGGCGGTCGGGGGCAGCGGGGTGAGTGTGTACCTGGTGACCTGCGACGGTACCGACTGGGAGGGTGAACTGTCCGGGGAGATGTCGATGAGCGGTGGGGGCGGGTCCCTGACCATCCAGCCCTTCTTCGCCCTGAGCTTCCCCGGTGTCGGGACCGAACCGGGCGCCGTCGGTGAGCAGGATCTCGACGGTCGGATCCAGTGGCGCCTCGATGGTGGCGGTGCCGTCGCCGAGTGGCACACCGAGTCGGCCCGGGGACACGCCACCTTGCGGATCACCGAGGACGGGGTGACCGTCGAGGTCGATCTCGACCCGGTCGTGGCCACGGGTCAGGTGGAGGTGGCGGGTCGAACCGTCCCGCTGACCATCCCGGTGACCCTCGGCCACGGACAGGCCAGCGGTGTGCTCGAGCAGGCCGGTCTGGTCTGCGGCACGAACGGCGCCCACGACGGGGGAGGCGGGTGAGACGGAACCCTGGGCGAACTAGGTGAAGAAGAAATCGTCGTTGGCGCGCAGCACGGGGGCGGCGACCACCCCGGCGCCGGCGTAGACCATCTCGCCGTCACGGGTGTAGGTGAGGTCGATGTCGACGCACAGGACCTGCTCGTCGAGGTGGAGGATGCGCACCTCACCGCCGGCGTCGTCGTAGGCGGCGAGCGCGCCGGGATGATCGCCCCCCAGCACCACGAGCTGGGTCTCGGCGAAGGTGGTGACGGTCTCGTAGGCGAAATCGCCGGCGGTGTCGGCCACGTCGCCGGTGTGGAAGCCGTCGGGGGAGGTGGGCACGATCGACAAGGTGGCCAGGAGCTGGCCCGGTCCCGGCTTCAGGGAGGTGAAGCCCCCGAGGCGTGACCGGTCGATGGGAAAGTCGGCCAGGAACAGGGAGTACAGGGCCAGGGGGGTGGAGCCGGCGGCGTCGATGAGCTCGTCACGGCTGGAGTGGACGAGGTCGGCGCCGGGCAGGATCGGGACCCGCACCGCCACAGCATCGCTCACCGTGACCGCCGGCCCGCCGGCGGCGGCCGGTCCGCCCGCCTCGAGGCGCAGGGTGACAGGCGGCAAGGAGCACCCCTCGGGCAGGGAATCCGCGGCGTCCGCCGACGCCGTCCCGTTCCCGGCGGCGTCGTCGACGTCGGCGTCGGCGGGAAGGCTCGAGGGGGTCCCCTCGGCATCCCCGGCGTCGGAGCTTCCGCTCCCGCAGGCGGCGGCCAGCGCGGCGAGAGCCACGAGGACGGCGACGACGGCGAGGGTCGGGACCCGGCGGGTGCCCCCGGGCGGGGACGCCGGGCCAGC
>RFFY01000533.1 GCA_003697065.1 Actinomyces sp.
ACCAGCGCCGACGCCCACATCGTCGACGTCACCGACGAGGCGGCGGTGGCGGCCCTGTGTGACACGGTCGTCGAGCGCCACGGGCGCCTCGACGTCGCCTTCAACAACGCCGGCATCAACGACCTGCCCGCCGCCTTGACCGAACTCGAGCTCGAGCGCTGGAACCGGATGATCGCCGTCAACCTGACCAGCGTCTTTGTGTGCTGCAAACACGAGCTGCGCCACATGCTCGCCGCCGGGCGGGGAGCGATCGTCAACACCTCCTCGGGGGCCGGTCTCGTCGCCGCCCCGGGACTGCCCCACTACACGGCGGCCAAGCACGGCGTCGTTGGACTCACCCGGGCCGCCGCCCAGGAGGTGGCCCGGCGCGGGGTACGGGTCAACGCCGTGCTGCCCGGCTCGACCGACACCCCCATGATCCGCAGCTTCATCGGCGACGACCCTCAGCTCGAGGCCATGATCGCCCGCTCGAACATCGGTGGTGAGCTGCTCGACCCCACCGACATCGCCGACGTCGTGGTGTGGTTGGCCTCGCCCGCCGCCCGGCGGGTCAACGGCCAGTCCGTCGTCGTCGACGGGGGCGGGCTGTGTCACTGACCCCCCGTCACTGACACCCCGTCACTGACCCCCGGAGCTGGCACCACCCTCACGCGTCGGCGGTCGCGGCCGATGGGAAACCCGTGCCCGATGCGTCACTCGACCCGGTCCCGGCGGCGGACCTCGACGCCCGCTTCGACGCGGCCGTGGCCGCTCTGGCGGAACGGCGCGCCGAACACGAGCGCCACGAGAGGGCGCGACGCATCCTGTGGCGCACCCACCACTGGCCCGATCAGTACGAGCGGTGCACCGTCATCGCCGGTCGCCACGTGTGTCGGCGCTGTCTCACCCTGTACCCCCTGGCCCTCCTCGTCCTGGCGGCCGCGGCGTGGGGTCTGTCACCGTGGCCGGTGGCCGTCGACCCCGCCCTCATCTGGCTGTCGGCGCTGCCCGCCACCGTCGAGTTCGTCGCCGAGCAGACGGGGCTCGTGCGCTATTCGCCGCGACGCCAGGTTCTGGTGACGGCGGTGCTGGCTTTGGGTGTGGGTCGTGGTTTCGCCCACGAGCTCGAGGCGCGCTGGTCGCCCCTGTTCTGGGGGCCGGTCGTCGTGGGCTGCACCATCTGGTTCGTCGCCGCCCTCGTCGGCCGGCGGCGGGCATCGGCCAGCGCCGAGACCGTCCCTGCAGCCCCCTTTCCCCGAGGAGCCTGACCGTGGCCCGTGCCGAGTCCCGGACCCGCATCCCCGTCCCCCCGGCCGAGGTGAGCACCGTCCTCGCCGAACCCGGACGCCTCGCCGACTGGGACCCCTCGGTGCGCGCCGCCGAACCCCTCGAGGGTTCGGCCCGGGGTCCGGGAGCCCGGGCCCGGGTCACGGTCGGCTTCTACGGGCGCCCCATCGAGGTCACCTACGAACTCGTCGACGAGCAGCCCGGTGAGCGTCTCGTCTACACCCTGCAGGGCCGGCGGGTGCGGGGACGACGTACCCTCGAGCTCACCGTCGCCGGCGGCACCACCGAGGTGACCGACACCCTCGAGGTCACATTGACGGGCCCCGCCCGCCTCCTCGACCGCGGTCTCCAGCTCGCCCTGGGCGGGCTGACCGAGAACGCCATGGCGGCCCTGACCTCGCGCCTCACCGCGACGCGGTGAGCGGGCCCGGCGGGCCGGCGCTCAGCTCAAGGCGGCGTCGACGCGGGCGGTGGCCTCCTCCTCGCTGACCTCCAGGGCGAAGGCGAGCTCGGAGATGAGGACGTTGCGGGCCTTGGTGTAGAGGGTCTTCTCGCCCGCCGACAGGCCCTTGGAGCGATCACGCAGGGCCAGGTTCCGCACGACCTCGGCCACCTGGTAGACGTCGCCCGACTTGAGCTTCTCCTGGTGGTTCTTGAAGCGCCGGGACCAGTTGGCGGGTTCGCGGACGTCGCGCTTGGCCAGCACCTCGAAGAGGTCCTCGACGTCCTCGGTGCTGATGGGCCAGCGCATGCCGACCTCCTCGGCCTTGTCGACCGGCACGGCGAGGGTCATCTCGCCGTGGGCCATGCGCAAGACGAGGTAGTCGCGCTCCTCGCCGAAGGCCTTGCGCTTCTCCTTCTTTTCGATCACGGCAGCGCCGTGATGGGGGTACACGACGCGGTCACCGACCTTGAAAGTCACTTTTCACCCACAGGAGAGAGACACGGGTTGGCGGTCTTTCAGGATGCCAAATCCCCGCCCGAACTCAAACTCGGGCGACACCGCATCAGGTGAGATCGGCGACCGCGGAGAGTGGGCATCCGGGCGGGTGGTCAGGACCCGGCGACGGGGGCGACCGGATCGCCGGGACGAGCGGCGGGCACGACAACCCCGGCCGAGGCCAGGGCGGCGGCGGTCCGGGTGGCCGAGGCATCGAGGACGGCGGGGTCGGCCTCACGGTCGGGGGCGGAGACCACGACCACGTGGTGATCGGTGCGGTCGACCCAGGTGGCGATGTGATCGAGACCGGTCACGGCGAACCCGCCGCCGGGGCGTTCGGTGACCCGGAGGCGGACGATGACCCCGTCGCTGGTGCCGGGCGGGCAGCCCCCACAGGTCTCCGGCGACTGGTTGGACAAGAAGTTCCCCAGCCCGTTGACGACGTACTCGCCGTCGAGTTCGGTGACGGGCTGGACGACGTGGGCGTGGTGCCCGATCACGAGATCGACCTCGTCGAGGGCGATCACCCGCGGTCCGATCGCCCTCTGCAGATCGTCGAGCTCGGCGCTGTACTGGGTGCCCCAGTGCAGGGAGACCACGACGAACTCGGCGCCCGCGGCCCGGGCGGCGGCGGCGTCGGCGGCGATCGTGGGGACGTCGATGAGGTTGGTGAGCCAGGGGGCCTCGGGCGGCAACGGCCCGGTGTTGAGACCGTAGGTGTACGACAGGTGGGCCACGGCGACACCGCCGGCGTCCCGCAGGTCGATGCGGGCGCGTTCGTCGGCCGAGCGGGCCATGCCGTGATGGCCCACACCAACCCGGTCGAGAGCCTCGATCGTGCCGCGCACGCCGGTCTCGCCGGTGTCGAGAGCATGGTTGGAGGCGAGCGAGCAGGTGTCCCATCCCGTGGCGGCGATGGCGTCGGCCAGCTCGTTGGGGACGTTGAAGGCCGGGTAGTACGACAGGTTCGTGTCGTCGGGCGACAGGGGCGATTCGACGTGGCAGATGGCGAGGTCGGCCGCCGTGAGCACCTCGGCCACACCCGACAACTGGGGACGGAAGTCCCAGCCCCCGTCGGGGGTGGCCGCGCTGGCGGCGACCGCCTCGTGGACGAGCAGGTCACCGGTGGCGGCGATGACGAAGGAGCGCGGGCCCTCGGCGGCGCCGCTGGCGGTGGGGTCGTCGCCGGTGGGGGCGGGGGTGGTGCCGCCGGCCCCCGGAGCGGTCGCCACCACCTGGGAACCCGTGTCGAAGGTGGGGACGAACAGGGCCGCCACCACGACGGCCAGGGCACAGAACAGCGCCCAGCCCACCCGTCGCTCACCCCCGTCGGCCGAGACGGGCTCGGCGAGGAGCCAGTCGGGTCGGCGCCGGGGTCGCCCCCCCGTCATGCGCCGGTGTCTCCGCCGATGTCGGAGCGCACGGGCACGCCGACCAGCACGCCCTCGTCGGTGTCGGTGCCGGCGACCACCGTGCGCCCCCCGACCAGGACCCGGTGGATGCCCTCGGACCGCTGGGCCGGGTCGGCGATGGTGGAGCGGTCGCGGATGGTGGCCGGATCGAAGACGGTGATGTCGGCCACCGCCCCAACCGCCAGGCGGCCCCGCCGGCGCAGAGCGGGCGCCCGGGTCTCGAGGAGACGGGCGGGCAGGATGGTCATCTTGGCCAGGGCGCTGACCAGGTCGAGCACGCCCCGCTCCCGGACGTACTCGCCGAGAACCCGCGAGAAGCATCCCGTCGAGCGGGGATGGTTGTTGTGGCTGCGTTCCAGGATGGCGTCGGAACCGATCATCACGAAGTCGGCCCGCAGGGCGGTCTCGATGTCGGCTTCGGGGATGGCGAAGGCGGCGGTGAGCTTGTTGGCCTCGTAGGCCTGTCGGTAGGTCTCGGCCGTGAGGCGTTCGTCGGTGCCCGCCACCTGGAGGTCGCCGTAGGAGATGCCGTACTTGTTCTGCCAGTCGTCGTAGCGGGCCGAGCGCAGGTAGGTGGCCCAGAAGGTGTAGGGGTACACGCAGGCGGTGAGCCCGAGCCCTTCGGCCCGTCCCGCCTCGAGGCGGGCGAGGGCCTCCTCCATCACCCCGGTCCCGCCCGTGCTGTTGATGTGCTCGACATGGACGCGGGCCCCGGTGCGGCGGGCGGCGTCGACGAGCTCGTCGATGGCCTCGAGGTTCGTCCCGGGGGGCAGGTTGTCGGAGTAGCGGGCGTGGACGCACAGGGGCACGTCGTGGCGGGCGGCGAGTTCGGCATGGGCGATCAGTTCGGCGTTGTCGGCGCCGGGGGTGTACTCGGGTTGCATGTGCAGGCCGATGAACCCGCCCCGCAGGTCCTCGTCGGCGGCGGCGACGATGCGGGCGATCCCGTCGGCGTCGGCGGTGTCGTAGGGGTCGTAGCCGAGACGGGCCCGCACGGTGGCGTTGTCGTAGGCGCCGCCGTAGTTGACCGGGACCGTGCCGGGCGGGTGCTGGGCCCACCACTCGTCGGCGCGGGCGTCGAGACCGTGCATGCCCAGGTTGGTGGTGACGCCGTCGGCGAGCTTGTACCACTCCCCGTAGCCGTTGGGGCTGTAGGACAAGATGTCGATGAAGCCGGGGGCGACGACCAGGCCCGTGGCGTCGACGACGGTGCGGCCCTGTAGCGGCGTGAGGGGATCGGCCACGATGGCGGTGATGGTGTCGCCGTCGATGCCCACGGCGGCGACGGCGTCGTGTCCCGACTCGGGGTCGATGACCCGGCCCCCGGTGATGACGACGTCGAAGACGTGGCCCGGGTCCTCGACCGCCGCCGCCGGGTCGAGCACCGGGGTGGGGGGCGGTGCGCCGGTCGTGGTGGTGGTGACGGGCTCGGGGGCGGCACCGGTGGTGACGCTCGACGAGGCCGTCGGGGGGGTGGCGAGGTGACGGAGCACCCCGACGTTGGCGGCGCCGAAGCCGAGCGCCAACAGGAGGCGTCGCCGGTCGAGTCCCGGTCCCCGGTCTCCCGCTGTCTGCACCGACGCGAGGCTAGTGGCCGTCCCCGGTGTCGTCGGGCGCGGTCGAGGCGCCGGCGGCGACGGGTAGCGTCGATCGGATGATCCGACGCGGCACCGGCCTGGTCCTGGTGGTGGTGCTGGTCGGGGCCCTGGCGGGGGCCGCCACCGCCCTGGTCGAGGCCGCCGGCCCGCGGGCGGGGCGCACGGTGGCGGTGACGGGGACGGTCGAGCGCGGGGTGGGTGAGTGGTCGGTGGCGGAGCCCGCAGAGCGGACCCTCGAGCCCTACCGGGGGTACGGGGCCTGGGTCGACGTGTTCGACTACTCGCCGCCCTACGCCGGTGATCCGCCCCCGGTGA
>RFFY01000075.1 GCA_003697065.1 Actinomyces sp.
ACGAACACCTCGTAGCCGGGTGCGGCCGGGTCGGTCACGACGTCGATGAGGCGCCCGTCGGTGGAGTCGAGCACCGCCTTGGTACCCGCCCGCCACAACAGGGCGGCGCCGACGCCGGCGGCGACGACCAGGACGGGGAACACGAAGCGCCAGAAGGGGTGGGCCGGCGGGGCCGGTCGACGGCGGCGTCGACGGGAGCGGGCGCCGGGGGTGTCGACGGTGTGCTCGTCGAGTCGCTCGATGGTGCTCATCGACCACACCCGTACAGGCCGCGGGCACGGACGGCGGCGACCACCCGGGGCTGGACGAGGGCCTCGACGGGTCGGCCGTCACCGAAGCGGGACCGGATGTCGCTCGAGGAGATCTCGAGGGCGGGCACGTCGACGACGAGATGGGGCCACCCCAGCGGTGGTCGACCGCCCTGGCGTCCACCCCGGTCGACCACCACGGTGGTGGCCAGGGCGCGGACGTCGTCGGCGCGCTTCCAGGTGTCGAGACCCTCGGCCGCGTCCGAGCCGACGACGAGGAACAGGGCCGCCCCCGGGTGCAGGCGGGTGAGTTCCTCGAGGGTGTCGGCGGTGTAGCTCGGTCCCCCCCGCCGGACCTCGAGATCGCACACCTCGTGGCCGGCGAACCCGTCGACGGCCTCGGCCACCAGGGCGAGTCGTACCGAGGCCGGGGTGACCGGCACCCGCCCCGACTTCTGCCACGGGTCGTTGGCCACGACCCACAGGACCCGGTCGAGGCGCAGGCGGTGCCCGACCTCGAGGGCGATGGCCAGGTGTCCATGATGGGGAGGATCGAAGGTGCCGCCGAAGACCCCGATGCGCACGGGCTCGTCGGGGTCGGAGGCGGCGCTGCCGTGGGGGGTCACGATCGGGGCGGACGGTCCACTGGCACCCCTTCTGACGCTCTCCGGCACGCCGGGAGTCTAGGGCCCCGGCCCCCGGGGACGCAGGCGCGCCACCGACCGGAACCGGCCCCAACCCGGAGCGCCACCGCCCGTGGTGCTCCCGATCGCGGGCGTGACCGATTTCATACAGAAATGACGGGACAAAGGCCGCCCCATGGTGTTCACTAGAGCGGCTGAGCGAGCCGGGTGGTTCGCACGCGGCAGTCCCCAGATCCGTCGACGGGCCTGCTGCGCGCCCCATCCGGCCTGACCCGATCGGCCCGTCCGTCCCACGGACACCCGAGCGGGTCGACACATCGAGCGGCTTCGTCCCTTCCCCCGACCCTGCAACCGAGACGCGGGAATACCGCGCGAGCGGTGCCCGTTTGAGCGAGTAGTCATGAGTGATTCTGTCGGACAGTACCTGAACGAGATCGGCGCGGTTCCCCTCCTCACCGCCCAGGAGGAGCGAGAGCTCTCCCAGATCATCGAAAAGGGCCAGGAGGCCCGCGCCCGCAAGGAGGCGGGCGAGGCCGGCCGCGAGCTCGACCGCGCCATCCGGGAGGCCGCCGCCGCCAAGGACCGCTTCATCCGGGCCAACCTGCGCCTCGTGGTCAGCGTGGCCCGCCGCTACCCCCTGCCCCCCGGCATGGAGCTGCTCGACCTCATCCAGGAGGGCAACCTGGGTCTCGAGCACGCCGTCGACAAGTTCGACTGGCGTAAGGGCTTCAAGTTCTCCACCTACGCCACCTTCTGGATCCGTCAGGCCATCGGCCGGGCCCTCGACCAGAAGGCCAGCCTGGTGCGTCTCCCCGGTGACCGGTCGGCGAGCCTGCGGGCCGCCCTGCGGGCCGTGTCCGGCGACGGCGACGAGCTCGACGACGAGCACGCGCGCCTGCACCGCCTGACCACCCCGACCTCCCTCGACCGCACCATCGGCGACGACGACAGCAACGAGCTGATCGACCTGCTGCCCGACGCCAACCCCGGTCCCGAGACCGAGGTGATGGCCCGGGTCGAAGAGGAGATGGTCACCGGCCTGCTCGACGTCCTCGACGACCGGGCCAAGTACGCCGTCGAGCAGCGCTTCGGCCTCATCGACGGGCGCAAGCGTTCCTACCGCGAGGTGGGCGAGGAACTCGGCGTCACCGCCGAGGCCGCCCGTCGCCTCGTCAAGCGGGCCCTGAACACGGTCCGCGAGAACGCCGGCGCCGTGGCCGAGGCGGTCGACGCCGCCTGAGCCGGCCTCCACGACGTCCCACGATGCCCGCCCCGCCGGGGGCGGGCATCGTCGCGTCGGGCCCCGCGGTTGGCGAGCGGGCCCCGGCCGTCCACACTTGGGGGGTGCGTGACTCCTGGACCCCCTCGTCGTGGCGTAGCCGCGAGGCCCGCCACCAGCCCGAGTGGCCCGATCCTGGTGCCCTCGAGCAGGCCCTCAAGGCCCTCGCCCAGCTCCCGCCCCTCGTGTTCGCCGGCGAGGCCCGGGCCCTGACCCGCCACCTGGGGGCGGTCGCCCGCGGTGAGGCCTTCCTCCTGCAGGCCGGCGACTGCGCCGAGTCCTTCGACAGTTCGGCCGACTCCATCCGCGACAAGCTCCGGGTGATCCTGCAGATGGCGGTCGTGCTCACCTACTCGGGGGGGATGCCCGTCGTGAAGGTCGGGCGTATCGCCGGCCAGTTCGCCAAGCCCCGCTCGCGACCCACCGAGGTGCGCGACGATGTCGAGCTCCCCTCCTTCCTCGGCCACATCGTCAACGACATCGGGTTCACCGAGGCCGAGCGGGCACCCGACCCCGATCGTCTCCTCACCGCCTACCACCGGGCCGCGTCCACCCTGAACCTCCTGCGGGCCTTCACCCGGGGCGGTTTCGCCGATCTCTCCCAGGTCTCGAGCTGGAACCGGGAGTTCGTGGCGTCGAGTCCCGCCGGCCAGCGCTACGCCCAGATGGCGGGCGAGATCGACCGGGCTCTGCGCTTCATGACGGCCTGTGGCGTCACCTCCGACACGACACCCCAGCTCCACGAGGTCGAGTTCTTCACCTCTCACGAGGCTCTCCTGTTGGGTTACGAGGAGGCCCTGACCCGTCTCGACTCGCTCACCGGCGAGTGGTACGACTGCTCGGCGCACATGCTGTGGATCGGCGAGCGCACCCGCCAGGTCGACGGTGCCCACGTCGAGTTCCTCCGCGGCGTCCGCAACCCCATCGGCTGCAAGGTCGGCCCCACCGCCACCGCCGACGAGGTGCTCGAGCTGTGTGAGCGCCTGAATCCGGACCGGGAGCCCGGTCGCCTGACCCTCATCACCCGCATGGGGGCCGAGCGGGTGCGCGAACTCCTGCCCCCCCTCCTCGCCGCCGTCCGCGATGCCGGTCATCCGGTCGTGTGGGCATGCGACCCCATGCACGGCAACACCTTCACCTCCGAGTCGGGACTCAAGACCCGCCACTTCGACGACGTGCTCGACGAGATCGCCGGCTTCTTCGCTGCCCACGCCGCCGAGGGCACGATCCCCGGCGGTGTCCACGTCGAGCTCACCGGCGACGCCGTCACCGAATGCCTCGGGGGCTCCGACGCCCTGGCGCCCACCGATCTCGAGTCGCGCTACGAGACCATGTGCGACCCCCGGCTCAACGCCCGCCAGAGCGTCGATCTGGCCTTCCGGGTGGCCGAGCTCCTGCGCTCCCGGACCTGAACCGACCACCGGGACGGAGAGCGGCTCACACCGGCCGGGTCAGGCGAGCCGGGTCAAGCGAGCCGGATCAGGCGAGATTGTCGACGAAGGCCTCGAGCTGGCGCAGGTTGCGGACCTCGAAGGCCCCGTCGCAGTGGGCGGCGTACTCGCCCACGATCGAGTCACCCGTGTCCCAGTAGGAGTGGGGCTCGGGGTTGAGCCAGAACACCTGGCGGGCCTTGCGGCGCAGTTCACCGAGGATCCACGACTCCGAGGCGTGGTAGTTGTTGCGGGCGTCGCCGAGGATGAGAACCGAAGTCCGGGGTCCCACGTCGGCGGCGTAGCGCTCCCAGAACACGCCGAGGGCGTGGCCGTAGTCGGAGTGGCCGTCGACCCACACCACGTCGGCTTCGGTGTTCACCCGGTGGATGGCCTCGGCGATGTCCTCGACCCCCTCGAAGTAGCTCGTCACCTCGTCGAGGCCGTCGATGAACACGAAGGAACGGACCTTGGAGAACTGGTTCGAGATGGCGTAGACGAGCTGGAGGGTGAAGCGAGCGAAAGCGGCGACCGAGCCCGAGATGTCGGCCACCACGAAGATCTCGGGCTTGTGGGGGCGGGGCGGCCGGAACTTGGGCTCCAGTGGCACCCCGCCGTAGCTCAGGGAGTGGCGGACGGTCGAGCGGAAGTCGAGGGGGCCGCGCCGCCCGTGGCGACGCTTGCGGGCGAGACGGGACGCCAGCTTGCGGGTGAGGGGCTGCAGAGCCCGGCGCAGGTCGAGCATCTCCTCCCGGGAAGCGTGCATGAAGTCGACGTCTTCGGGCAGGGGCTTGCGCAGGGTCTTCGCCATGGCCTCCACGCCCCGGTCGGCGACGAGACGGCGCCGGATCTCGGCCTCGATCTGGGCCTTGAGCTCGTCGATGCGGCGCTCGTACTCGTCGCGGCGCAGGCGCTGGTCGAACTCGCTGACCTCGCCCTCGTCGTCCTGGTCCTGCTGGAGGAGGCGTTCGAGCACCCCGTCGAGATCGAGGTTCCGGAGGGTGCGGTACAGGTAGTAGGTGCCGCCGACGGGACGCCCGGGTTCCATGCCGGCGTAGCGGCGGACGGCCTGACGGGCGACGCCGCGCATCATCGAACGGTCGCCGCGCATGAGCGCCTGGTAGAGCATCTCGGCGAGTTCCTCGGGGCTGAGGGGTTCGCCCCCTCCCCCACCGCTCTGCTCGCCGTCACCGGGCTGGCCCTCGGGGGGTGCCTCCTCGTCGCCGTCGGAGGCGTCGGCGGCACCCTCGATGGCGTACTCGGGGCCCCGCAGGGAGAAGTAGACCTCGAAGACCGTCTCGAAGGCCTTCCAGTGGGAGTGGTTCTTGACCAGGGTGGCGGCCAGGGCGTACTTGAAGGCCTCGCGGTCGGCGAGGGGGATGTGGGTCACCGCCGCCATGGCGTCGAGGTTCTCGGTCAAGCTGACGGGAAGCCCGGCGTTGCGGAGCTCGATGATGAAGCCGTTCAGCAGGTCGAGCAGGGGTTCGCCGGTGGTGACGGGCCCCGGGCGGGCCTCGGGGGGACCCACGGCCTCCACGTCAGCTCGCCAGGGCCTCGGAGCCGGCGAACTCCTTGGTCGCCTTGGCGATGTCGGAGCGGTACTTGAGCAAGATGTTGACCGTCTCGGTGGCGGTGCGGGCGTCGATGCGCTCGACGCCCAGCAGGACGAGGGTCTTGGCCCAGTCGAGGGTCTCCGACACCGACGGCGCCTTCTTCAGCTCGAGCTGGCGGATGGAGCGCACGACCCGGGCCACCTGGTCGGCGAGCGACTCGGTGATGTCGGGCACCTTGGTCAGCACGATCTCCTTTTCGCGCTCGAGGTCCGGGTAGTCGACGTGGAGGTACAGGCAACGCCGCTTGAGGGCCTCGGAGAGCTCGCGGGTGTTGTTGGAGGTGAGGAACACCAGGGGGATCTGGTTGGCGGTGAGGGTGCCCATCTCGGGGATCGAGACCTGGTAGTCGGACAGGACCTCGAGCAGCAGGGCCTCGGTCTCGACCTCGACCCGGTCGACCTCGTCGATGAGCAGCACCACGGGATCCTCGGCCCGGATGGCCTCGAGCAGGGGTCGGGTCAGGAGGAACTCGTCGGAGAAGATGTCGTCGGAGAGGGCGTTCCAGTCGTGCCCCTCACCCCGTTCGGCCTGGATACGCAGGAGCTGCTTCTTGTAGTTCCACTCGTAGAGAGCCTTGGCCTCGTCGAGTCCCTCGTAGCACTGGAGGCGGATGAGGCGGGAGCCGGTCATCTCGGCGACCGACTTGGCGAGCTGGGTCTTGCCGGTACCGGCCGGACCCTCGACCAGCACCGGCTTGTCGAGCCGGTCGGCGAGGTAGACGACGCCGGCGATGCCGTCGTCGGCGAGGTAGTCGACATCGTGCAGTCCGCCGCGCACGGACGCGACGTCGGTGAAGCGATGGGCCATGGGGTCAGGTTAGCGGTCGTTCACTCCCGGCCCGCACTCCCGCCTGGTCGATCGCTGCCCGCCCGCACCGGGGTCAGGGACGGATGTGACCGTCGCCGTGGACCACGAACTTGGCGCTGGTGAGCTGCTCGAGCCCGAGCGGACCCCGGGCGTGCAGCTTCTGGGTCGAGATCCCGATCTCGGCCCCGAAACCCAGCTCCTCGCCGTCGACGAAGCGGGTGCTGGCGTTCACCAGGACCGCTGCCGCGTCGACCTCGCGGCAGAAGCGCTCGGCGGCGGCCAGGTGTTCGGTGACGATGGCCTCGGAGTGGCCGGTACCGGTCTCGTTGACGTGGTCGATGGCCTCGTCGAGGGAATCGACCACCTTCACCGACAGCACCAGGTCGAGGAACTCGCGGGCGAAGTCGTCGGGGTCGGCCGGCACCATCGACTCGACGAGAGCGCAGGCCCGCTCGTCGCCCCTCAGCTCGACACCGTCGAGGTCGGCAGCCACGGCGGGCAGGAAGCGCTCGGCCACCGCCGAGTGCACGACCAGCGACTCGGCGGCGTTGCACACCGAGGGCCGCTGCACCTTGGCGTTGACGACGATGCGTCGGGCCTTGTCGAGATCGGCCCCGGCATCGACATAGACGTGGCAGTTGCCCGCCCCGTCGATGATGGTGGGGACGGTGGCGTTGTCGAGGATGGAGC
>RFFY01000534.1 GCA_003697065.1 Actinomyces sp.
CGACCCACCGCGGCACGCGATCCTCGCGCTCCGACCGCGGTCCTCACCGAACTGGCCCGGGACCCCGACAAGAAGGTCCGCCGGGCCGTCGCCGCCAACACGCGTTCCCCCGCTCGTGTCCTCGCCGAACTCGCCCACGACCCACTCCCGTCCGTGCGCGCCGCCGTCGGCGCCAACGAGCGGGCGTCCGTCCGCCTGCTGATGCAGCTCGCTCGTGATCGCGATCACCGGGTCCGCGCCGCCGCGATGTGCAACCACCGAACCCCGCTGTCCGCCCTGAGCCGCCTCGCCCACGACCCCGCCGCCAGCGTCCGAGAAGCCGTCGCCCACAACACACGCACAACCGCCGCCACCCTCACCGAACTCGCCCACGACCCTGACACCCGCGTCCGACAAGCCCTGGTCCGCAACGAAAACACACCGCTCGCAGCGCTTGCGGTGGCTCTTGCCGAACTCGCCCACGACCGCGACACCCGCGTCCGAGAAGCCGTCGCCCACAACGAACACACACCCGCCGCCACCCTCACCGAACTCGCCCACGACCCCTACACCCGCGTCCGACAAGCCGTCGCCCGCAACGAACACACACCCGCCGCCACCCTCACCGAACTCGCCCACGACCCCGACGGGTGGGTCGCGGACCTCGCCCGGGACACGCTGACCGCTCGCCGGAACCCCTAGCGGGCGTTGCCGAGGCGACGCATCCCGTCCCGCCGCCGACATCGGAAGGCCACCCGACACGTCGCGGCACGCCTGCGGAGACGCCGCCACCACCGGCTTGCGCCGCCGGCGCCGCTCGGCAGAGGCTCGGGCATGAACCACGAACCACTGTCCACCCTGTCCCGTTCGGTCGCCGGGCGGGTCGTCCTCGTCACCGGCGCCGCCTCGGGCATGGGACGCGCCATCGCCCGCCTGTTCGTCGCCGAGGGCGCCCGGGTGGCCGTGACCGACCGGCGGGCCGCCGACGTCGACCGTGAGGTGGCCGCCATCGAGGAGACCCGGGCCGCCGCCGGCGGTGCCGGCGAGGCGGTGGGCTGGGCCCTCGACGTCACCGACGCCGCCGCCATCGAGGAGGTCGTGGCCGGGGTGGCCGAGCGCCTCGGGCCGATCGACGTGCTCGTGAACAACGCCGGGGTGGCGGCCGGGGCCGCCATCGACGACCCCGACTACGAGGCGGCCTGGC
>RFFY01000076.1 GCA_003697065.1 Actinomyces sp.
CAGCGAGCTGTGGATGGCCGCCGTCGGGTGCCCCCTGGATCACCACCTCAGCGCCACCCTCCAGAGGGTCTGAGGAACCCCGACCGTCCCGACGCGCACGGTGGTCGCCCTGGTCCACCTAACGAACGTTAGGTAGGCTGCGGGTCGTGAGTGCGTCCCCGTCGGCCACCGGCACGGCCCCCGAACCCCGACCCGGCCCCACCGTCGACGGTGCCGACGCCGGACCCGAGGGCCGTCGTCGCATCCTCGACGCCGCCGCCGAGGCCTTCTGGCGGCGGGGCTACGCCGCCACGACCCTGCGCGAGATCGCCGACGCGGCGGGGATGAAGGCCGGCTCGCTCTACTACCACTTCGACTCCAAGGACGAGCTGCTCACCGCCGTGTTGCGCCGCGGTATCGCCGTCATGGACGAGGCCTTCTCGGTGGCCGAGGCCGTCGCCGCCTCCCGCCCACCCCGGGGGCGCCTCCGTGCCCACGTGCGGGCCCATCTCGAGGCCCTCTTCGAACACGGGCCCTACACCGCCGCCCACGTCACGACCTTCCACACCGCCCCCGACCCCGTCCGCCGCCGCATCGTTCCCCTGCGTGACGCCTACGAGGCCCGCTGGGCCGACCTCATCGCCGGTCTCGCCGCCGAGGGTGCCCTCACCGACGACATCGACCCCCACCTCGTCCGTCTCCTGCTGTTCGGCGCCATGAACACCAGCGTCGAGTGGTTCCGCCCCGACGGTCCCCTCGACCTCGACGAACTCGCCGCCGCCATCACCGATCACACCTGGCACGGCATCGCACGCCGCCGGGGGCCGGAGGACGAGCGATGAACCGGATCGAGGTGCGGGTCCGCCCCGACGATCCCACCTTCGCCGCCAACGCCGCCGCCTACCGGCGCCTCGTCGACACCCTCGAGGAGCGTCGCCGCTTCGTGATCGACGGCGGCGCCGGGCGCCAGCGCTCGATCGAGCGCCACCTCGCCCGCGGCAAGCTCATGGTGCGCGACCGCATCGACGCCGTCATCGACGAGGGCTCGCCCTTCCTCGAGTTGTCGACCCTGGCGGCCTGGGGCCAGTACGGCGACGAGGCACCCGGGGCCGGCATCGTCACCGGCATCGGGCTGGTGCACGGCGTCCCATGGATGTTCATCGCCAACGACGCCACGGTGAAGGGCGGCTCCCTGCTGCCCATGTCGATCAAGAAGCACGTCCGGGCCCAGGACATCGCCGCCGAGAACGGGCTCGGGGTGATCTACCTGGTCGACTCCGGCGGGGCGTTCCTGCCCCTCCAGGACGAGATCTTCCCCGACAAGGACCACTTCGGCGGCTCCTTCTACCGCCAGGCCCGGCTCTCGGCCCGGGGACTGCCCCAGCTCTCGGTCGTGCTCGGTGGTTGCACGGCCGGCGGCGCGTACGTCCCCGCCCTGTCCGACGAGGTCGTCATGGTCGACGGCATCGGGCGCATCTTCCTCGGCGGCCCGCCGATCGTGAAGGCGGCCCTCGGCGAGATCGTCGAACCCGACGAGCTGGGGGGCGCCGTCCTGCACACCCGCGAATCGGGCGTCTCGGATCATCTCGCCTCCAGCGAGCTCGAGGCCTACGCCAAGCTGCGCGAGATCTGTGCCGCCACCAACCTGGCCCCCGTCGACCGCACCACGGGCTGGCTCGACGTCGCCGACCCCGAGCCCCCCGCCCACGACCCCGCCGAGATCCACGGCATCGTCAGCGCTGACGAGCGGATCCCCTTCGACGCCCTCGAGATCATCGCCCGCCTCGTCGACGGGTCCCGCTTCGAGGCCTTCAAGCCCGAGTGGGGCACCTCGATCGTGTGCGGGTTCGCCCGCTGGTGGGGTCACCTCGTCGGCATCATCGCCAACAACGGGATCATCTTCAGCGAGTCGGCCCTCAAGGCCACCCACTTCATCGAGCTCTGCGAGCAGAGACGCATCCCGCTGGTGTTCCTCCAGAACACCAGCGGCTACATGGTCGGCCGCGACTCCGAGATCGCCGGGATCGCCAAGCACGGCGCCAAGATGGTGGCCGCCGTCGCCAACGCCACCGTCCCCCGCTACACGGTGCTCATCGGCGGCTCCTACGGGGCGGGCAACTACGGCATGTGCGGGCGCGGCTTCGCCCCCCGCTTCCTGTTCGCCTGGCCCAACTCGCGCATCGCCACCATGTCGGCCGAGACGGCCCAGACCGTGCTCGTCGACATCCGTCTCGCCGGTCTGCGCGGCGACCGCACCTCGCCCGCCGAGGTCGAACGCATCCGGGCCGAGGTGGCCGAGCAGTACGAGACCCAGTCCGACCCCTACTACGCCACCAGCCGGCTCTGGGACGACGGCCTGCTCGATCCGGTCGAGACCCGTGACGCTCTGGGCCTGTGCCTCGCCCTGGCCGCCCGCCAGCCCGCGCCTCCCGCGGGGCCCGCCCCCGTCTACCGCATGTGAACCATGATCGCGCCCCCGCCGCCCTCGACCCCCGTCTCCCGGTCCCGGATCCTGATCGCCAACCGGGGTGAGATCGCCCGTCGGATCATCCGCACCGTGCACCGGCTCGGTCATCTGGCGGTCGTCGCCCCGGCGCCCGCCGACCGCGCTGCCCCCTTCGTGGCCGAGGCCGATCTCGTCGTCCCCCTCGACGGTGAGGACCTGGCGTCGACCTACCTCGACGTCGACGCCCTCCTCGCCGCCGCCCGCCGGGCCGGCGCCGACGCCGTGCACCCGGGGTACGGCTTCCTGGCCGAGAATGCCGCCTTCGCCCGGGCCGTGGTCGAGGCGGGACTGGTGTGGATCGGGCCCGATCCCGACGTGATCGCCACCATGGGTTCCAAGATCGAAGCCCGGCGCCTCGCCGTCGAGGCCGGGGTCCCGGTCGTGCCCGGCCGCGACGACATCCAGGACCCGGCCGCCCTGGCCGACGCGGCGGCCGAGATCGGCTACCCGGTCATGATCAAGGCCTCGGCGGGGGGTGGCGGCCGGGGGATCCGGGTCGTGCACGACCCCGCCGACTTCGCCGCCGCCCTGGCGGCCGCCCGGGCCGAGGCCGACCGTTCCTTCGGGGACGACACCGTCATCGTCGAGCGTTTCATCACCCACCCCCGCCACGTCGAGGTGCAGATCGTGGCCGACCGGCACGGCACCGTCGTCGACCTCGGCACCCGTGACTGCTCGGTGCAGCGCCGCCACCAGAAGCTGATGGAGGAGGCACCCGCGCCCGGCCTGTCCCCGGCGAGCGATGAGGCGTTGAGAGCGGCGGCGGTCGCCCTCGCCCGCCGGATCGCCTACGACAACGTCGGCACGGTGGAGTTCGTCGTCGACGCGGTGACCGGGGCCCACCACTTCCTCGAGATGAACACCCGGCTCCAGGTCGAGCATCCCGTCACCGAGGAGGTGACCGGGTTTGACCTGGTCGAGCTCCAGATCCGCTCGGCGTGGGGGGAACCCCTGCCCTTCACCGAGCCGCCCCCGATCAGGGGCCACGCCATCGAGGTGCGGATCAACGCCGAGGACCCCGCCGCCGACTTCGCTCCCCGAACGGGCACCGTCACCGCCCTCGGTGTTCCCCCCGGGGTGCGCTGGGAATCCGGCGTAAAGGAGGGCTCGGTCGTGGGTTCCCTCTACGACCCCCTGTTGGCCAAGCTGATCGTGACGGGGCCCGACCGGCCCTCCGCCCTCGCCCGCCTGGCCGCCGCCCTCGACGAGCTCATCGTGGCGGGCATCGTCACCAACACGGGCCTGCACCGCTGGCTGGTCGACCAGCCCGCCGTGCGCGACGCCGCCGTCACCACCCGCCTCCTCGACGAGACCCCCGGCCCCCCCGTCGGCGACGCGGCCGACGCCGCCTGGTGGGCGGCCCGGGCCCATCTCGACCAGAAGGCGGCCCGAGCCGCACGCGGGCCCTGGGGGGCCCTGTGGCGGCGTCGCTTCACCCCCCACACGACCCCGGTCACCGTCCACCTCCGCCACCTCGACGGGTCCGAGCACGCCGTGGAGGTCCCGCCCGACGACGTGGCGCCGCCGCGTGGCCCCGGCCCGGGAGCGGGCGGTCCTTCCGACCACCGTCCGGCCGACCGGGTCGTCCGTCACCGCGACGGGGTCGAACGCGGCGTCGCCTGCCGGGTCGATCCCGACGGGACCTGGGTGGCCGTCGCCCTCGACGGGGTCACCCACACCTTCACCGTGCGCGAGCGCAGCGAGGTGTGGGCGCCCGAGGCCCGCGAGGGGCACCACCACGCCGGCGCCGTCGTCGCCCCCTTCCCCGCCGTGGTCACCGAGGTGGCTGTCACCGAGGGCGACCAGGTGGGCGCCGGCGACGTCGTCGTCGTCATCGAGGCGATGAAGATGCTCCACTCCCTGACCGCACCGGGCGCAGCCCGTGTCGCCGAGGTCCGGGTGGCCCCCGGCGACACGGTCGAGTCGGGCCGGGTGCTCGTCGTGCTCGCCGACCCCGATGCCGACCCCGGCCCCGCCGACCCGCGCCCCTCCACCGACCCAGCCGCCGCCCCGGGAGGCGAACAGCGATGACCCACCGCAACGTCTACACGACCGACGAGCTCCAGGCCATCTACGATCAGACCGTCGACTTCGTCGCCCGCGAGGTGACACCCCACGGCGACGCCTGGGAGGACGAGGGCCGGGTGCCCCGCGAGATCCTGCGGCGCATGGGCGCGCTCGGCATGTTCTCCCTGCGGGTGCCGGTCGAACACGGCGGGTTGGGCCTGGGCCCCCTGGCCTCGGCCACCTTCGCCGAGGCCCTCGGGACCTCGACCTACGCCGGCTTCGACGTCACCGTGCTCGTCCACACCGACATGGCCGCTCCCCACCTGCTCAACTCCGGAACGCCCGAGCAGCTCGAGCGTCACCTCCCGTCGGTGATGAGCGGCGAGACGATCCTGTCCATCGCCGTGACCGAGCCCGACGCCGGCTCCGACGTGGCGGGGATCAGGACCACGGCGGTGCGCGACGGGGACGGATGGCGCCTGAACGGGCGCAAGATGTTCATCACCAATGCCGTGTACGGCGACCTGAGCATCGTGGCCGCCCGGACCGATCCCGAGCAGCGCTACGGGATCTCCATGTTCCTCGTCCCGGCGGGGACCGAGGGTTTCGAGGTGGCCAAGAAGCTCGACAAGCACGGGTGGCGGTGCTCGGACACCGCCGAACTCGTCCTCGACGAGGTCTGGGTTCCCGACGAGAACCTCCTCGGCACCCTCCACCGGGGCTTCTACGAGACCATGCGCAACTTCCAGAACGAGCGCATGGTGCTCGTCGCCATGGGGGTGGGAGCGGCCCAGACGGCCATCGACATCACCCTGGCCTACACCCAGCAACGCACGGCGTTCGGGAAGACCCTCTTCGATCTCGGGGCCATCCGCCAGCGCCTCGCCATGCGCCAGGCCGAACTCGACGCCGTCCGGGCGTCGCTGTACCACGCCGCCTGGCTGGGTGAGCAGGGCATCGACAACGTCAAGGAGATGTCGGGGGTGAAGGCCTTCGGGGCCGAGGTGATCAACCGGGTGATGTACGACTGCGTCCAGTTCCACGGGGGCATGGGCTACATGCGGGAGTCGACCATCGAGCGCATGTACCGCGACGCCCGCATCCTGCCCATCGGCGGCGGCGCCACCGAGGTCCTCCTCGAGGAGGTCGCCAAGCGCAGCTACGTCGTCTGAGGCGCCCCCGCGCCCTCGACGCGGGGGCGGACACCGGGCGCGGGCTCTAGCGTTGGGCCATGACCCGACGCGGCCGCCTCGAACGCCGCCTGGCCCGACGCCACGAGAGCACCGGCTCGACCCGCACGCCCGTCGTCCTGGCGAGCGAGGAGCCCCTGGCCATCGAGCTCGACGGGACCCGGGTGGCGACCACCATGCGTACCCCCGGGCACGACTTCGAGCTGGCCGTCGGGTTCTGTCACGCCGAGGGTCTGCTCGCCGGACACCCGGTGCGCACCGTGCGCTACTGCGGGACGGGCTCGCCGGTGGAGACGGCGTTCAACGTGGTGTCGGTCTCGACCGGCGGCCGG
>RFFY01000535.1 GCA_003697065.1 Actinomyces sp.
ACCTCGATGACGATGGTCCGGTGGTCGACGTCGTCGAGATCGACGCCACCGCCGGCCACGACCGCACCGTCGACGAGGAGGTCGAGGCGCGTGCCGTCCACGGCGAGTTCCTCGCTGGCGACGACGCGCACGGCATCGGTGCTCGGCACCGAGCTGCAGGCCTCGGGTGTGACCCTGGTGGGTTCGGCGTGGGCGGCGGCGGGCCCGGCGGTGGCGAGCACCACCACGAGGGCGCCGGCGACGACCGCCAGCCGACGGCGACGGGTCGTCATCGCACCGTCACCCCCTCGAGGCGTTCGGTGCCGATGATCACCGTCACCCGGTCGCCGTGGTGGACGAGCCCCCCGAGGTTCACGAGCTGCTCGCCGTAGATCGTGCCCAGCCGGTTCTCGCGGTCGTGGGCGTGCTGGTGGCGCTGGAAGCTGATCTCGAACCCGTCGCTGGTGATGATGCGGGGCGGATTGTCGAGGTCGTGCACCACCTCGGACTTTTCGACATCGAGGATGCGGTAGCGGATGTTGATGAGTCCGCCGCCGGCGACCAGCTGCACGTCCTCGATCCACACGCCGGTGGCTCCGGCGAAGGCCGACTGGTCGAGACCGCCGAGCAGGTCGTCACGGGGGCCGATGCCGATCCGCTCGCCGCCCCGGTCGAGGACGGCCGTGGCCGTCCACCAGGCGCCGAGGGTCGTCACCGCCACCAAGGCGGCGACGACGACGGCCACCGCGGGCCGGGCCCGGGTCGCCGGAGGCGACACCGGACCCGGCAGCGGGGTCGGGCGGACGACCGTGGTCATCGTGGTCGTGTGCCTCAGCCCACCGAGAGACCGTCGACGTTGCCGACCACCCCGTTGTGGTGAAGGGTGTCGAAGTCGAGCTCGAAGGCGAAGGCCAGGCAGGAGTCGGTCAGGGTCCCGGGAGCGGCGGGGGTGAAGCCCCGGCACCCGATGATGTCGTCACGGTCGGTCAGCACGTAGCCGTTGGCGTTTGCCGTCGGCCAACCGGCCAGGTAGGTCTCGTTCGGTCCCCACGAGTGGGTCGACGTCGTCGTGAAGAAGATGTCGAGCGGGGTGGTGGAGATGCCGTCGAGGTTGCCGGGCGTCGTGTTGGGCGTGCCGGTGTTGTCGTTGAAGCTGACCATGTCGAAGTCCGAGAAGTCGGCCACCACCTCGACGTGGCCCGTGCCGTTGGGCAGGGTCGGATCGTCGGGCACCCAGCGGGAGATGTCCTCGTTACGGGCACCGATCAGGGTGGCCGACCCCGTCTTCCAGGGGATGAGGTAGCTGCCGTTGGTGGTGAAGGTGACGACACCGGTGGCCGGGTCGACCTGGAGCCCGTTGATGTCGTGGGCGTTGGAGCCGTTGAGGCCGATCGAGGTGTGGTCGACGTAGATGTCGAAGGTGTCGGCGGCGGCGTCCCAGTGGACGACGTCGGACTCGTCGATGGTGGCCTTGGTGACGCCCGCCCAGCGGGGATCGGTCGGGGTGGCGAGATCGGCCCGGAAGGACAGGTACAGGTCGCCGGTGGCGGGATCGTGCCAGACGGCGTCGATGTCGGCGGCGCCGGGGATCCCGTGCAGGGTTCCGTCGAAGTACTTGTCGAGGTAGGTGCCGGTCCACACGCCGACGTCCTCGTTGCTGAGGCTGACGTGGTCGCCGGGGCCGGTCGGGCCGGCGTCCCGGAAGGTCCGGGTGGCGTCGGCGAGGGAGAAGTAGACGTCGCCGTTGAGGCCACCGCCGACGCCGACCTCGATCATCACGAGCTGCTCACCGTTGTCGCCGGTGGCACTGGTGCGCAGGTTGCGGTTGTAGATCGGGAAGCGGTCGCCGTAGGCACCCTGGACCTCGATGACGACATCGGCGGTCTGGCCCGACGTCAAGAAGACGTTGCTCACGTCGAGAGGCTGCTCGCCCACGGGCCCGGAGCCGTCGTAGATCTCCCCGTCGAAGTTCACCACGGTCTGGCGCAGACCGAGGGTGGCGATCGAGGAGTTGGACGGGGCCGCGTTGACGTAGCGGACGAGGACCCGGTCGCCGGGCACCGCCGCGATGGGCGGGATCTCGTAGGCCGAGGTGCGGGTCTGGCCGTTGATCAGGTACAGGGTCGGCGCCCAGTCCGTCATGGGGAAGGCGAAGGGGTCGGCGGCGGTGTTGAGGGCCGGGTCGACCTCGTGGAAGACGAGCACCCGCTCGAGGTCGTAGGCCGAGTTCGCCGCACCCGTCGCCGTGCCCGGCGTGGCCGGGTCGACCACGATCACCCCATGGAGCCCGAGGGGCACGTGGTGGGGGTCGAGGTCGGACTCGAACATGTGGGTGCCCGGGGTGGCGGCGGTGATGGTGTAGGTGCCGTCACCGCCCGGCGCCACACCCACCAGGTCGGGCTCGCCGGACAGGCCCGCCACCAACAGGTTGACCGGGAAGCCGCCGCCCAGGGCGTCGGTCCGGTTGTGCAGGTGCACGGTGTAGGTCTGACCCTCGACCATCCGCACCGGCGTCGGGTCACCGAAGCGGGGCACGGCGCCGGCGCAGGGGTCACCCGTGGCCGGCATCGACGTGGTGACGTCGACGAAGCCGTAGAAGGGGATGGTCAAGCTGGTGCCGGGGTTGGCCGGATCGTCGATGCTCGCCGAGCCGGGCAGGGCACACAGGTGGATGTCGGTCTGGGCGGCCGCCGTGCCGATGCCGGCCACGGCTGCGGCCGTGGTGATCAGCACGGCCATCACGGCGGCGAGGCCGATGCGGCGGCGCCCCGGGTGGGTTCCCATGGTGGTCCTTCCTCCGTCGAGTTCGTGCTTGGCCGTGATCACGCCGGACACCCCCCCGGTGGGTCGACCCGCCACAGGGTCAACATGCCGCCGAACGCCTCGTCGAAGTTCTGATTGGAGTCGAGGGCGTGGCTGTGCCAGGGGAAGTAGTACTCGCCGCATTCCGAGAAGCTGGTCACGTTGTTGGGCAGGAGCTGCTGCTGGCCCAGGTCCTCGTCGCCGGAGTACCAGGTGACGCCGTCCTTGAAGACGAGGTTGTCGAGGACCGGGATGTTGACGGCCTCGGGGGCGCCGGTGCCCTGCCAGGCCTCGACGTCACGCCACTCGGCGAGCAGTTCGAAGGTCTGACCGGCGGCGACGGTCTTCGTGTAGGCCTCGATCTCGTCGGGCAGGGGCCGCCCGTCCTGACCCACCAGGCGCAGGTGGTTGCCGTGGGGGTGGAAGGGATGGTTGTCGAGACCGGCGGTCCCGTAACGCACCAGGGCCGGCGGGGTCGTGGTGTCGGCGGGATCGAGGGCCTGCACCTCCACCAGTGAGCTGTAGGGCTGGCTGGGCAGGGTGGGGGCGAAGTTCGGAGCGACCGTGTCGGGCATGGCCCGGCCGTTGATCGTCCAGTAGCGGTTGTGGCGGGCCGTCGGGTCGTAGTTCGCCACGTCGCCCTCGAGCTCGACCACGGCGTGGAGGTCGGGGTCGACCTCGTGGAAGAGCAGGAGGTACTCGAAGCGGGTGTCGAACTCCTTGCCGGCGTAGACGAAGTTCCGCCCCTCGGTCGGGTAGATGACCAGACCGCCGTACAGGCCCATCTGGATCTGGACCGCCGGGTCGCTGCCGCTCTGGTAGAGGTAGGTCCCCGGCTGGGCGGCGACGAACTCGTAGGTCACGGTGTCGGCCGGGCCACCCAGCGGCGACTGGGTGATCTCGTTGGTGAGCAGACCCGGCTGACCGCCGGTGGCGGTCACCCCGCTCTGACCCGGGAACACGATCGAGGTCGTGGCCGCCGGGATGCCACCGGTGAGGGTGGTCGGGCCCAGGGTCGGGTCGTCGGCGGGGTTGGTCAAGGTGACCCGCACGGTGTCGCCCTGGTCGGCGCACAGGGTCGGGCCGGGCGCCTGGAAGGCCCCGCCCGCCTTGGCGTACCCCCACATGTAGACGGTGTTGCCGTCGGGGGTCTGGATGTAGCCGTCGCGGGTCTCGAGGGCGAACTCGCGGGCGCCGTCGACGGGGTTGACGGTCCCGAAGTCGCACACGAGGGTGGACTGGCTGGGCTGGGCGCCGGCGGAGGAGCCGGACAGGGCGGCGGCGAGTCCGGCCGCGCCCAGCGCGGCGGTCACGATCACCGCCCCGGTGCGTCGCGTACGCAGTCGCATCGTCATCACGCTCCTCAGATGTGGTTGGCCGGCAGGACCAGGGTCGGGAAGTTCTCGTTGATCGTCGTCTGGGGCGGCAGCCCGTCGACGCCGGCCGGCGGCGCCGCCTCGTAGACCCAGATCTCGGTGACCATGCCGCCGAAGTTGGCGGCGGCCGCGGCGTACGACGGTCCGTCGCCCCAGGTGGTGCCGGCGTTGGACAGGCGGTCGTTGTTGCGGGCCTTGAGCAGGTAGCGGTTGATCCGCCGGTTCTTGCCCGTGCGGGCGTTGAAGGGATCGGGTTCGGCCCGGGCCGGGTCGAAGGGCGGGAGGGTGACGATGACGTCACGTCCCTCGCCGGGTCCGAGGTCGAGGCGGTGGGCCATGTAGGTGAGGTCGTTGGTGCCGCTGGCGCCCACCAGCAGGGAGGCGTCGTGGGCGATGACGTGCATGTCGATGCCCGGGATCTCCAGGGAGTGGATGTCGTAACCCAGGCTGGCGATCCGCAGGAGCACCCGCTCGCCCTCGACGCCCTGGATGAGGGCGCTGTTGTTCTGCCAGCGCATCTCCCATTCGGCCGCCTGGTCGGGGGTGGCGGTGGGGTCGGCGTCGGCGTCGACCATGGTGAGCGTCTCGGCGTAGTAGGTGTTGCCGGCGGCGTCGGTCACCTGACCCGGCGGAACGATCTGGGGGACGACCGTGTCGGGGTACGAGCGACCGTTGATCGTCCAGTAGTTCGGGTCGTAGTCCGACCAGACGAAGTTCTGGATGTCGCGGAGCAGGTCGTGGGGCCGGGTGTCGATCTCGTTGAACAACAGGGCGTATTCCCGGTCGTAGCTCGAGTCGATGACGGTGCCGTTGTAGGCCACCTTGGCGATGCGGGCGACGGGCAGGCCGGTCACCGGATCCCACTGCCAGGCGTCGTGGGGCTCGACGTAGACGAGACCCGTCATGCCCATCTGGACGTGTTCCACGTCCTCGAAGTGGCAGTGGTACATGTAGGTGCCGGCGGAACCCTTGGACTGGCCCGGCTGGGACGGATCCTTCAGGTGGTAGAAGTAGGGCATGTCGCGCCCGACCGGCACGGCGATCGACGGCTCGGGCACCCCGTCGAAGATGCTGGTGGCGTTGCGGTAGCCGTGCCAGTGCAGGGTGTGGGAGTCGTCGAGGTCGGGACGGCTGAAGAAGCCGAGGTTGGTCAGCACGATCGCCATCTCGATGCCCTCGACGGCGGTGATGATCGGCGCCGTGTGGTGGACCTTGCCCTTGTAGGCGAGGATCAGGTCGCCGATGGAGGCGTCGAGCTCCCCGTCGGGGGCCAGGTCGAGGTCGTCGACGGAACGGAAGCCGAACATGAGGACCGGCTCGACGGCGTGGCGCCGCCCCGGGAACGAGGCCCAGCCGTCGGTCCCCATCAGGCGCACCGAGGGGATGGTCCGGTAGTCGGCGGCCACCGACAGGGGCCCGGCAGCGGGTGTGACCGCCCCCGGTGAGCCCGCCAGGGCGGAGTTGAGCAGCGATCCCCCGGCGACCGCCCCCCCGCCGGCGGCGAGCCCGAGGGCGGCGCCGCGGCGGAGGAACTGACGCCGTCCGAGAACGGTGCGTCGGTGACGGGCCATGTGGGTGTCCTCCCCGGTTCCGGATCGATGGAGTCGATGGATCATCGTGTCTTCCTCCCTCAACTCAGCCGGCCAACGGACCGGAGAGGGCGTTGATGTCGTTGCCGCCGGCGACACCGTTGACGCTGCCGTCCCAGAAGACGGCGTTGCCGACGTCGCAGCTGGCGATGGTCCCGTCGGGGGCGAAGACGATGCCGCCGCAGGCGATCACGTCCTCGTCCCGGGCCGTGACGTCACCGATGGTGACGGTGCCCTTGGTCGACAACAGCAGGGTCGGGTTGGCCGTCCCGGCGCCGAGCAGGGCCACGCCGTCGACGTCGCCGGCACCCGAGCCGTTCAGGCCGAGGATCGACCCGCTGAACCAGGGCTCGAAGTAGCCCTCGAGGATCTGGCCCGTCACCGGGTCGACCAGGGTCGGCACCAGGTGGGCGACATCCTCGTCGGGGAAGGCCCAGAAGCCGCTCTGGCCGGGCACGAAGGCCAGCCCGGTGAACGACACCAGGTAGGTGCCGTCGGGCAGGGCGCTGATGGCGTCGATGTCCTGGGCGTTGGTGTTGAGCCCGAAGGTGCTGCCGTCGAGGAGCAGGCTCCAGGTACCGGCGGTGTAGCGGACGACGTCCTCGTCGAACACGGTGATGGTCGTGCCGTCGGTGGACTGGAGGTCGATGCCGGGGTTGCCGAGTCCGCCGTTGTTGAGGAACGACATGATCATGTCGTCGGGGGCGAACACGTGCACGGCGTCGACGTCCTCACCCGGCAGGTTGCCGGCGACGTCACCGTCGAGGGCCAGCTTGAGCTCGGTCCCGGTCCAGGCGACGACGTCCTCGTCCCGCCACTGGATCGGGGCGTTCTGGTTGCCGACCGTCGAGAAGTAGAGCAGGCCGAAGATCTGGCCGGCCCCGATCTCGTCGGCGCCCGCATCCGGCAGGGTGTTGTCCCCGATGGGGTTCAACAGGACCGTGGGCCGGGCGTCGCCGTCGATGTCGTTGGCGATGTCGCCCAGCAGACCCAGGTCGGCCGCCGGCGAGAAGGCGCTCGAAAGGTGGTAGTCGGCCGCCTCGATGGGCGCCACCCCCGGGAAGATCATCTCGATCTGACCCAGGAAGGCCTGGATGGCCAGGGGCCGGGCCCGGAACTGGAGGGGCAGGTCGGCGACGAAGAGGGGATCGGCCCCCACGACGTTGGACCCGTCGTCACCGGCGTAGGCCACGCTCAGGATGGAGTTGCGGGGGCTGAAGGTGTCGCCGGTGGCGGCGGTGCCGTCGTAGACCCCGAGGTCCTCGAAGCCGACGATGGTGACGGCCGTGCCCTCGATCTGGGGTCCGGCGGCCTGGGTGTTGACCTGCTCGACCGACCCGGCCTGGTTGTGCCAGAAGATGTTGTTGTCCAGCACGGGGTTGGAGAAGGTCGAGGTGGTGTCACCCGCCCGGCCGGGCTCGAGCCACCAGTCGTCGGTGGGATCGACCGTGTTGACGCCCGAGTGGGGCTGGCTGGTCAGACCGCCCGCCTTGGGGCAGGTGGCCGGTCCACCGTTGACGGTGCACACGAAGCCGCCGGCGTCGGGACCCGAGCTCGTCGAGGTGTTGTTGACGAAGGTGTTGTGGCTCACCGTGATGTTGGAGGCATCGAAGAGGTGGATGCCGCCACCGGTGTCGGCCGACACGTTGTCGGCGATCACGTTGTTGGTGATCTTCACCGTCGAATCGAGCGGGTGCAGGGCCATGATGGCGCCACCGTCGTCGCCGGAGACGTTGTAGAGGAACTGGTTCGAGTCGATGGTCACCGCACCGGAACCCACCCCGATGGAGCCACCGGCGGGCACGCCGGACTCACCACCGAGCAGGAGGGCGCCGCCCTCGGTGAAGGACTCGTTGGCCTCGAACACGTTGCCGGCGATACGGGCACCGGTGCTGTAGCCGAAGTGGCTGAGGGCACCGCCGTACTCGGCCGCGTAGTTGCCGCAGAACTCGTTGTCGAGCACCTGGTAGCCGTCGGCGCCGTTGAAGATGCCGACTGCACCGGCGAGGGTCGTGCCCCCGTTCTGCAGGAGCCGGTTCTGGCGCACGATGACGTTGTCGTTGGAGTTCTCCGAACGACCCGAGGCCGGCTCGCCACCGTTGGTGTCGAAGGGGATGGTCAGGCCGTCCCCGTCACCGTCGTAGTTGGTGGTGTGCACGCCGAGGCTGACGGCGGCACCGCCCTGCTTGGCGTTGTTGGCCTGGAACAGGTTGTTGGAGATCACCAGCCCGTCGGCGTCCGCGTTGGCGAAGATCGCGCCGTGGTGGGCACGGGCCTCGGTGATGCCGAAACCGTCGATCTGGAGCGGGTTGGTGCCCGCGGCGTCGGCGGTGTCCATGAGCAGGGTGACCGCCGGGCCGGGCTGGACCGTCTGGTTGCCCGACCAGGGATCGCTGGTGCGCAGCCCGTCGACCAGGGCGTTCCACGGTCCCGTGATGCGGGGATCGAGGAGCACCATCTGGGGCGAGATGACCGAGCCCTGGATGAAGTTGAAGGGGGTCTCGACCAGGCCCACCTGGCCCAGCTCGGGCGTGACACCCATGAGCCCGCCGGAGCCGAAGCCCTGCAGGATCATGCGGTCGTGCAGCACCACCGACTCCCGGTAGGTGTCGGGCGGCACGACGATGAGGTCACCGCGGGGATCGGGGTCGGCGTGGGCCGCCTCGATGGTGTTCTGGATCACGTGGTCGGGGTCGGGATCGGTGGCCCGCGATGGCACCGTCCAGACCTGGAGGTCGTAGCCGGTCCCGAGGACGTGGAAGGTGATCATGTTGCGCGGGGTCCCGGCCAGCGCCGAGCCGTTGTCGATGCCGACCTGGTAGGGGCCCTCGAGCCCGGCGCCGGTGGCGGCCACCACGTCGGCCTCGACGGCGGCGAGGTCGATGTGGAGCTCGTCGTAGACGCTGATCCCGTCGAGGGGC
>RFFY01000536.1 GCA_003697065.1 Actinomyces sp.
GAAGGTGAGCCGGGAGGCGGACGCCGACCCGGCGTCGCCCGACGTCGCCGTGTCCGAGAAGTGGCCGTGGACCTGCTCGAGGGGCAGCCCCACCGCTTCCGCGGTCATCTGGAGGATGGCCTGGTGGGCGCCCTGGCCCACGTCGGCGCCGGCGTGGAAGACGTCGGCCCGGTCGGGTTCGTCGGCCTCGGGGGGTCCGGACAGGACCACCTCGGCCTCGCAGCGCTCGGGGAACCCGAAGCTGAAGCCCACGTTCTTGTAGGCGCAGGCGAAACCCCGGCCCCGCCTCAGGGCGGCGGGCCGGGGGGGCAGGGTGGCGAAGGGGCGCAGGGGCGCGGGCGGTGGCGCCGGGCGGGCGGCCTCGGCCGCGCACCGGTCGACGACGGCGCCGATGGTGACCCCGGGCGGCATCTCGGATCCGGTGATGCCGAGGTCGCCGTCGGCGAGGAGGTTCCGGCGCCGGATCTCGACCGGGTCGAGCCCCAACGCCTCGGCCAGACGGTTCATCTGGCTCTCGGCGACGAAGGCGGCCTGGGGTCCGCCGAAACCCCGGAAGGCCCCACCGGGCACGGCGTTGGTGTACACGGCGTGGGAGTCGATACGGGCGTTGGGCACCCGGTAGGGACCGGCCTGACCGAGGTGCAGGTTCCCCAGGACCTTGTTCGAGGTGTAGTTGTAGGCGCCCGCGTCGAGCCAGGCCTCGCTCACGACGCCGGTGATGCGGCCCTCGGCGTCGGCGCCCCAGCGGGCCCGCACCCGCACCCGGTGACGCTTGTGGTGGCCGACGATCGACTCCTCGCGGGACCAGCGGGAGGCCACGGGCCGGTCGATCCCCCGCTGGTGGAGGCGCCAGGCCGCCAGGGCGAGCACGATCTGCAGGGAGGTGTCCTCGCGCCCGCCGAAGGCGCCACCGATGGCCGGGTACACGACCCGCACCCGGTCGGGGTCGAGGTCGAGGGCGTGGGCGATCTGGTCGCGGTCCTCGTGGGTCCACTGGCCGGCGATCTCGACGAGGACCCGGCCCTCGTCATCGATGCGGGCGACCCCCGCTTCCGGCTGGAGGTAGGCGTGCTCCTGGTAGGGCAGCTCGTAGGTGGCCTCGACGACGGCGGCGGCGGACGCCAGGGCGGCGTCGGGGTCGCCCCGCCGGATGCGGTAGGTCTGGTACACGTTGGAGGCGAGGCCGTTCTCGGGGTGCACGAGGGGGGCGCCAGGGGCCAAGGCGGCGTCGACGTCGGCCACCGGGGGCAGGGGCTCCCACTCGGCGACGATCGCCTCGGCGCCCCGCTCGGCGGCCTCGGTGGTCTCGGCGACCACAAGGGCGAGGTGGTCGGCCTCCCACCGGCTGACGT
Organism: Actinomyces sp.; assembly: GCA_003697065.1. Classification (GTDB taxonomy): domain Bacteria; phylum Actinomycetota; class Acidimicrobiia; order Acidimicrobiales; family Aldehydirespiratoraceae; genus J010. Next base: position 1,353 of record RFFY01000536.1, read on the forward strand.
CGCAGGGCACCGCCGAGCGACCCGTGTGTTCGAGCCCGACGAACACGGGCTGGTCGAACATGGTGAGTCCGTACTCGTTGACGGGCACGTCGGCGGCGGTGAACACGGCGACCACGCCCTCGACGCGGCGGGCGGGTTCGACGTCGAGACGGACGAGACGGGCATGGGGCTGGTCGGTGAACACGACGCGGGCCACGAGGGCGTCGGCCGGCACGGCGTCGGCGGGGTAACGGGCGGCGCCGGTGACCTTGTCGCGGGCGTCGCGGCGGGGAGCGGACCGACCGACGCTCATCGACGCCCCCCGGCGGCGGTCACGGCGTCGACGATCGACCGGTAGCCGGTGCAGCGGCACAGGTTCCCGGCCAGGCCCGCCACCACGGTGTCGGGGTCGGGGTCGGGTACCTCGTCGAGGAGGGCGGCGGCGGCCACGACGAAGCCGGGGGTGCAGAACCCGCACTGCACCGCC
>RFFY01000537.1 GCA_003697065.1 Actinomyces sp.
GGGCCCGGGGAGCTCGTCGCCGTGGTGGGTGGGGACGGATCGGGCAAGACCACCCTGGCCCGGGTGCTCGTCGGCCTGCTCCCCCCCGACACCGGCCGGGCTGTGGTCCCTTCCCGGGCGCAGGTGGCCTGGGTGCCCGCCGAAGGCGGGGTGTTCACCGACCTCACCGTCGCCGAGAACATGGCGTTCGCGGCCCGGGTCCACCGGGTCGGGCGAACCGACCGGATCGCCCGGCTCGTGGCCACCGCCGGTCTCGACGGTGTCACCGGGCGTCTCGCCGGCCACCTCTCGGGGGGTCAGAGGCGCAAGCTGGCGGTCGTGGCCGCCCTGGTCGCCGAACCGCGCCTGCTGGTGGTGGACGAGGTCACCACCGGGCTCGATCCCCTGAGCCGCCGTGAGATCTGGCGGGCCCTGGCCGATACCGCGGCCGCCGGGTCGTCGGTGGTGGTGACCACCACCTATCTCGACGAGGCGGTCCGGGCCGACCGCGTCGTCGTCCTCCACGAAGGGCGGGTGCTCGCCGACGCCGCCCCCTCGGATCTGGTGGCGCCGGGCCGCACGATCGTCGACGCCGTGACCGACCTGGAGCGCGCCGCGGCGGGGGAGTCGCCCCCACCTGCTGAAGCGCCGGCGCCCCGCCGGCGCCCCGCCGGTGTCTCCACCGACGTGGCCCCCCTCGCCCTGACGCGGGTCACCCGCCGCTTCGGGTCCCACACCGCCGTGGCCGACGTCGACCTGACCGTCGGCGCCGGCGAGATCGTCGCCCTCATCGGGGCCAACGGGGCCGGCAAGACCACCCTGATGCGGGTCGCCCTCGGACTTCTCGCCCCGAGTGCTGGGCGGGTGGCGGTGTTCGGTGGACCACCCGACCGGGTCCGTCGACGCCGCGTCGGCTACGTCCCCCAGCACCTGGGGCTCTACCGCGACCTGACCGCCGCCGAGAACGTCGCCTTCTGGGCCGGCGTCCACGGTGCCCCCGCCCCCGTCGACCCACCCGGGGGCGACGAGCTGACCGGGCGCCTGCCCCTCGGCGTGCAGCGCCGCCTGGCCTTCGCCGCCGCCACCGCCCACGAGCCCGACCTGCTGATTCTCGACGAACCCACCTCGGGGGTCTCGACCCTGGAGCGGACCCACCTGTGGGACCTCGTCACCGCCCGGGCCGCCGCCGGGGCGGGCGTGCTCGTGTCGACCCACGATCTCCTCGAGGCCGAGCAGGCCCCGCGGGTCGTGCTCCTCGCCGCCGGTCACGTCGTCGCCGCCGGACCCACCGCCGAGGTGATCGCCGCCCACGGCTCTCTGGAACAGGCCCTGCTCACGGCCGCCGGCGCCCCACCATGCCCGCCATGACCCCCGACGATCTGCTCGAGCGTCTCCGCCGTCGCCTCGGCCCCCATGCCGTGCTCACCGGCGATGACGCCGCCTTCGCCCTCGTCGACCACCGGCGCGTCCACCGGGGCGCCGCCCTCGCCGTGGTGCGTCCACGCGACACCGCCGAGACGGCCGCCGTCGTCGCCCTGGCCGCCGAGGCCGGCGTCGCCCTCGTCCCCCAGGGTGGCAACACCGGCCTGTCCGGGGGTGCCGTCCCCCCGACCGACCGGCCCGCCCTCGTGGTGTCGACCGCCCGCCTCGACCGCATCGAGCGGGTCGACCCCGTCGGCGACGTCGTCGTGGCCGGGGCGGGGGTGACCATCCAGGCCGTGCAGGAGGCCGCCGCCGGCGTCGACCGCCTCTTCGCCCCCGACTGGGGGGCGCGGGGCACAGCGACGGTGGGCGGCGCCATCGCCACCAACGCCGGTGGACTCAACGTGTTGGCCTACGGGCCCCTGCGCCACCACGTCCTCGGGCTCGAGGTCGTGTTGGGCGACGGACGTGTCCACGACGGCCTGCGCCCCCTGCGCAAGAACTCCGCCGGTGTCGACCTCACCCACCTGTTCATCGGGGCCGAGGGCACCCTCGGGATCGTGACCCGGGCGTCCCTGGCCCTGCTGCCGCGACCCCGCCACCAGCGCACCGCCCTGATCGCCCTGGCCCGCCTCGATGCCGTCGCCGACCTGCTCCCCCGGGCCCGGGAACGTGCCCCCGGGCGCCTCACGGCCTTCGAGCTCGTTCCCGAGGCGGGCATGGGGGCGGTCGTGGAGCGCTTCGGGATCGCCCGTCCTCTCGCCACGCGCGCGGCATGGTACGTCCTGGTCCGTTTCGCCGGACCCCGCCCGGTCGACGACGACCTGGCCGCCTTCTGCGCCGAGGCCGTCGGCGCCGGCCGCGCCGTCGACGCCGTCGTCGCCGCCTCCACCGAGCAGGAGGAGCGCCTGTGGCTGATCCGCGACGAGCTGCCCCCGCCGGGCCTGTTCGCCGACGCGCCCCTCGCCGTCAAGGCCGACCTGGCGGTGCCCGTCGACCGGGTCGTCGCCCTCGTCGAGGGCATCGAGGCCCTCGTGGACCGCCTCGCCCCCGGGGCGCGGCCCTATGTGTTCGGCCACGTCGGGGACGGCAACCTCCATGTGCACCTCCTGCCCGGTCGGGTCGAGCCCGGACGCTTCGCGGCGCTGCGGCCCGATCTGATCGCCGCCCTCGACGAGTTGACCTGGAGCCTCGAGGGGACGATCAGCGCCGAACACGGGGTCGGACTCGAGCTGCGCGACCGCATCGCGGGCCAGATCGACGAGGCGGGGATCGACCTGCTCCATCGCCTGAAACAGGCCGTCGACCCGGCCGGGATCATGAATCCCGGCAAGACCCTGCCCCGGCGCCGGGCCGACGAGAGATGACGGTGCGTCCGTCCGATCCACCTCGGCGCCCGCTCGGCGCCGTCGTGGCGCTGGCCGTGGCGCTGGTGGCGGCCGCCTGCGCCGGTGGCGCTCCTCTGGGGCCGCCGTCGACGGCTCCCGACGTGGCGTCGTCGGCGATCCCCGAGACGGCGGCGCCGTCGTCGTCGCCGTCCACCGTCCCCCCGGCGTCGTCGCCCGCCTCGACGGCGACCTCGACCCTGCCCCGGCCCGAGCGCCGGATCACGCTCGAGGTGCTCACCCTCAACGTGCTGCACGGCCTGGCCCTCCCGGGCGGGTGCGCCCCCGACACC
>RFFY01000077.1 GCA_003697065.1 Actinomyces sp.
AAGCCCCGGTAAACGGCGGCCGTAACTATAACGGTCCTAAGGTAGCGAAATTCCTTGTCGGGTAAGTTCCGACCTGCACGAATGGCGTAACGACTTCCCTACTGTCTCAACCACGGACCCAGCGAAATTGAAGTACGAGTAAAGATGCTCGTTAGCTGCAGAAGGACGGAAAGACCCCGTGGACCTTTACTACAGCTTGGTATTGGTTTCTGGTCTGAGTTGTGTAGGATAGGTGGGAGACTAGGAAGCGTCGGCGCCAGCCGGCGTGGAGTCGCCCTTGAAATACCACCCTTCTCATGCTGGGGATCTAACCCAGACCCGTGATCCGGGTCGGGGACAGTGCCAGGTGGGTAGTTTGACTGGGGCGGTCGCCTCCTAAACGGTAACGGAGGCGCCCAAAGGTTCCCTCAGCCTGGTTGGCCATCAGGCGTCGAGTGCAATGGCACAAGGGAGCTTGACTGCGAGACAGACACGTCGAGCAGGTGCGAAAGCAGGGCATAGTGATCCGGCGGTTGCGTGTGGAAGCGCCGTCGCTCAACGGATAAAAGGTACCCCGGGGATAACAGGCTCATCTTCCCCAAGAGTCCATATCGACGGGAAGGTTTGGCACCTCGATGTCGGCTCATCGCATCCTGGGGCTGAAGCAGGTCCCAAGGGTTGGGCTGTTCGCCCATTAAAGCGGTACGCGAGCTGGGTTTAGAACGTCGTGAGACAGTTCGGTCCCTATCCTCTGCAGCCGTAGGAGATCTGAGGAAAGCTGTCCCTAGTACGAGAGGACCGGGACGGACGTAGCTCTCGTGTGCCAGTTGTCCCGCCAGGGGCATGGCTGGTTGGCGACCTACGGAAGGGATAACCGCTGAAAGCATCTAAGCGGGAAGCCTGTTCCAAGATGAGATCTCCCACCGGGTCAACCGGGTAAGGCCCGTGGTAGAACACCACGTTGATAGGCCGGAGGTGTACGCACGGTGACGTGTTCAGCCGACCGGTACTAATCGGCCGAGGGCTTGGTCCTCATTCAGTTCGATGTTCGTGCTCGCTGTGGAGTTCTCGAGGGGCGATGCCGCTCCCGACAACAGGTTTCGGTGGCGATAGCGGCGGGGTCACACCCGTTCCCATTCCGAACACGGAAGTTAAGCCCGCCAGCGCCGATGGTACTTGGGCGGAGACGCCCTGGGAGAGTAGGACGCCGCCGGATTTCTCACAGAAGGCCCCGCTTCGGCGGGGCCTTCTGGCGTTTTCGGCCGGCGTCGGTCCCGCCATGAGGGCGCCGGGCAATCCGGACCCGCATCGGGGAGCGGATGGTCCGACGAACCCCGGCGCTAGGGTTGGGCGCCATGGCTGATGAGGGTCGCGGCGCCAAGGGGCGGCGAGATGACGGGCGCCGACGCGGTCGCACCGGTTCGTCGTCGCGGGGTTCCGCGCCCGGCGGTCGGGGTGGGCGGTCCCGCTCGGGCCCCGGCGGCCGAAGCGGCCGTGGGCGCAGCGGGGGAGCACGCTCCGGAGGGAGCCGGCGCTCCGGCCGTGGTGGGGAGAAGGGGCGCGACGACCGGCTGGCCGGTCCCCAGCCGTGGGGACGGCTCGCCCGGCGGGGCGCGGGACGACTCGGTGAGGACGACGAGCGGCCGCCGGCCGGTGGCGGGCGATCCGCCGCGGGTGCGGCCCGCACCGACGGACGGGGCGAGCGCGAGCCGGACGTGACCGCTCGGCGAGTCGAGGGCGAGGAAGCACCACGGCGGAAGAGACCGGCACCGCCTCTGGTGGCCGACGCCGTGGCCGCGGTCGAGCGGGGACGGTCGGCGCCGCCCCCCCGGGCCCGCAAGCCCCTTGCCGCCCGTCCGGCCCGCCAGCTCGACCCCCACCAGGCTCTGGTGGTGGCGTGCGGGGAACGGCGAGGCACCCGCCTGGCCCGGCGCCTGGACGAGGCGGCCGAGGCGTTCGCCGACGAACGCTTCGACGACGCCCGTCGCCTCCTCACCGCCATCGTGCGCGAGGCCCCCGACGTCGCCGAGGTCCGTGAACTGCTGGGTCTGACCTACTACCGGCTCGGACGCTGGAGCGCGGCGATCGACCAGCTCGAGCGCTTCCGTGAACTCACCGGCTCGACCGAGCAACATCCGGTCCTCGCCGACTGCCACCGTGCCCTCGGACGGTGGGACGACGTCGAGGAGCTCTGGCACGAGCTGGGCGAGCAGTCTCCGTCGGCGGCTCTGGTGACCGAGGGGCGGATCGTCCGCGCCGGTGCTCTCGCGGACCGGGGCGATCTGGCCGGGGCCGTCCGCGAGCTCGAGAAGGGCTGGCGTCCGCCGAAGCGACCGCGGCCCCATCATCTCCGTCGGGCCTACGCCCTCGCCGATCTCTACGAGCGAGCCGGTTCGCCCACCCGGGCCCGGGAGCTCTTCGCCTGGGTCGCCCATCACGACCCCGGCCTGGCCGACGTCACCGAGCGCGTCCGCTCCCTCAGCTGACCGGCGCTCCGGCACCGGGCGAGGGACCCGCCGCCGGGCCGACCGGCGCCCGGACCCTCCGGCCGGTTCTGTCACACCCCGGCACCACACTGGTGACGCGGTCCGATCCGTCGGGACGTCCGCCCGCTTCCCCCTCCGCCCTCTTCCCCGTCCGGCGCGGTCCGGTCGGCTCCGCCTGGCGGCGGAGCGGCGCGGACCGGTCCAGGAGGTCGCCTGATGTCGTCCCGTCGAGTCCCGTCCCGTCCCCCGTCGTCGCCCCGCCGGCGCCGTCCCGAGGCCATCGAGCTCGCGCCGCCCGGGGTCAACCTGGTCGTGCTCCGCGGCACCCTGTCGAGCCCACCCCGGCGGCGCCGGCTCGCATCGGGGTCCTCGTTGGACGCCTACGAGGTCACGACCGCCGAGGCGGTGTCCCGCGCCGACGACGACGGCCCAGCGGCCGTGGGGCGACTGTCGGTCCCCGTCGTGTGGTTCGACGCCCGCCGCCCCCCGCGCCTGGCCGCCGGCGACGAGGTGGTCGTCGTGGGCAGGGTCCGGAGGCGCTTCTACCGTGCCGGTGGATCCACGGTCAGCCGGACCGAGGTCGTGGCCGACGTGGTCGCCCGGGCGGGCACGGCCCGGGCGGCGAGGTCCGTGGCCCGGGCCCTGGCGGTGTTCGCCGATGACCCGGGTCGACCGCGGCCCGACGCCCCGGGCGCCGCCGATGCCCCCGGTCGGGTCGGGCCCCCGCTAGCGTGACCCGGCGACACCGACACGAGCCACGACAGGAGGCGCGACGTGGACATCGAGGCACTGCTCGGCGAGGCCGCCGACTCCCTGCTCGGACACGAGTGCACCACGATCCCCCGTGACGCTCTGACCCTGCCCGGCCCCGACATCGTCGACCGGGTCTTCGCCTCCAGCGACCGCTCACCCCAGGTGCTGCGCAACCTCCAGGCCCTCGTCGACCACGGGCGTCTGGCGGGCACCGGCTACGTGTCCATCCTCCCCGTCGACCAGGGCATCGAGCATTCCGCCGGCGCCTCCTTCGCTCCCAACCCGGCCTACTTCGATCCCCTCCGGATCGTCGAGCTCGCCATCGAGGGAGGCTGCAACGCCGTGGCCACCACCTTCGGTGTCCTGGGCCTGGCCTCCCGTCGCTACGCCCACCGCATCCCCTTCATCGTCAAGATCAACCACAACGAGCTGCTGACCTACCCCGAGACCTACGACCAGATCATGTTCGGCTCGGTGGACCAGGCCTACGACCTGGGGGCTGCCGGCGTCGGGGCGACGATCTACTTCGGGTCGGCCCAGGCCGATCGCCAGATCCAGGAGGTCTCGGAGGCCTTCGCCCGCGCCCACGAGCTCGGGATGTTCACCGTGCTGTGGTGCTACCTGCGCAACCCGGCGTTCAAGGTCGACGGGGTCGACCACCACACCTCCGCCGACCTGACGGGCCAGGCCAACCACATCGGCGTGACCATCGAGGCCGACATCGTCAAGCAGAAGCTGCCCGAGCGCAACGGGGGTTACCGCGCCGTCGGTTTCGGCAAGACCCACGATCTGGTCTACGAGAAGCTCACCTCCGACCACCCGATCGACCTGTGCCGCTACCAGGTGGCGAACTGCTACATGGGGCGGATCGGCCTGATCAACAGCGGGGGAGCGTCCTCGGGTGCGACCGACCTGGCCGAGGCGGTGCGGACCGCCGTCATCAACAAGCGGGCGGGCGGCATGGGTCTCATCTCGGGGCGCAAGGCGTTCCAGCGCCCCCTGGCCGAAGGCGTCGAACTCCTCAACGCCATCCAGGACGTCTACCTCGACGACACCGTCACCGTCGCCTGAGCTTCGTCCATCTCCCCTCGTCATCGTCCCTGATCCCCGCCCGCTCCAGCGTCGCCGACCCGCCACCGTGGTGCCCCACGCCCACGAGGCGCGGTTACAGTGACCGACGGCCCGGGCGGGCCCATCCCATCGGCGTGCAAAGGAGCACCCGTGACCGACACCGCTGACCGAACCACCGAGGTTCACGAGGTCGACCACGTCGTCATCCGCTTCGCCGGCGACTCCGGCGACGGGATGCAGCTGACGGGCGACCGCTTCACCTCCGCCAGCGCCCTGTACGGCAACGATCTGGCGACCCTGCCCGAGTACCCCGCCGAGATCCGTGCCCCCGCCGGCACGGTGGCGGGCGTCTCGGCCTTCCAGGTCCAGATCTCCGACCACGACATCACCACACCCGGTGACGCCCCCGACGTGCTCGTGGCGATGAACCCCGCCGCCCTGCGGGCCGAACTCGACCGCGTCGTGCCCGGCGGGACGGTGATCGTGAACGTCGACACCTTCGACGAGCGCAACCTCCACAAGGCGGGCTACGAGTCCAATCCCCTGACCGACGGCACCCTCGACGGCTACACCGTCATCGAGGTGCCGATGACCCGCCTCACCCGCGACGCCTGCGAACCTCTGGGAGTCAAGCCCCGCGACGCCGAGCGGTCCAAGAACTTCTTCGCTTTGGGTCTGGTGTCGTGGCTGTTCAGCCGCCCCCTCGAGCCCACCATCGACTGGATCCACAAGAAGTTCGCCGGCCGCGACCAGGTGATCGCCGCCAACGAGGCCGCCCTGCGGGCCGGCCACGCCTTCGGCGAGACCTCGGAGCTGTCGGCCTACCGGGTCCGGGTCCGGCCGGCCCACCTGCCGGCGGGGACCTACACCAACATCAACGGCAACACCGCCCTGTCGTGGGGTCTGGTGGCCGCCTCCCAGAAGGCCGGCCTACCCCTCTTCCTCGGCTCCTACCCGATCACGCCCGCCAGCGACATCCTCCACGAGCTGGCGCGCCACAAGAACTTCGGGGTGCGGACCCTGCAGGCCGAAGACGAGATCGCGGCGGTCGGGGCGGCCCTCGGGGCGTCCTACGGCGGTCACATCGGTGTCACCACCACCAGTGGTCCGGGCCTCGCCCTCAAGGCCGAGACCATCGGGTTGGCCGTGAGCCTCGAGTTGCCCCTGGTGATCGTCGACGTGCAGCGGGGCGGCCCGTCCACCGGCCTGCCCACCAAGACCGAGGCCGCCGATCTGCTCTTCGCCACCTACGGCCGTCACGGCGAGGCGCCCCTTCCCATCGTGGCCGCACGCAGTTCGGCGGACTGCTTCGACGCCGCCATCGAGGCCGTGCGTATCGCCCTCACCCACATGACGCCGGTGATCCTGCTGACCGACGGCTACCTGGCCAACGGCACCGAACCCTGGCGCATCCCCGAGATCGCCGAGCTGCCCGACATCCCCGTGCGTTTCGCCACCGAGCCCAACCACACCGGACCCGACGGCGAACCCGTCTTCTGGCCCTACCTGCGCGACGAGAACCTGGTGCGGCCCTGGGCCCTGCCGGGAACGCCGGGGCTCATGCACCGCATCGGCGGTCTCGAAAAGCAGGACGGCAGCGGCAACGTCTCCTACGACCCCGACAACCACGAGCACATGGTGCACCTGCGGGCCGAGCGCATCGCCCGTATCGCCGAGGACATTCCCCTCGCCAGCATCGACGGGGACGCGTCCAGCGACGTGCTCGTCGTGGGGTGGGGCTCGACCTGGGGGGCGATCCGCTCGGCGGTGCAGCTCCTGGCCGAGCGGGGTCGTCCGGTGGCCCACTGCCACCTGACCCACCTCAACCCCTTCCCCCGCAACCTGGGCGAGATCCTCGCCTCGTACCGCCGGGTGCTGGTCCCGGAGATGAACCTGGGCCAGCTCTCGCGTCTCTTGCGAGCCGAGTACCTCGTCGACGCCACCACCATCTCCAAGGTCCGCGGTCGTCCCTTCATGGCCGCCGAACTCGCCGACCGCATCGAGGAGGCCCTGTCATGACCGACGTGCCGGTGACCACCAAGAAGGACTGGGCCAGCGACCAGGAGGTCCGCTGGTGCCCCGGGTGCGGCGACTACTCGATCCTCACCGCCATCCAGCTCCTCATGCCCGAACTGGGCGTGCGCCGCGAGGACACCGTGTTCATCTCGGGGATCGGCTGCGCCGCCCGTTTCCCCTATTACATGAACACCTACGGGGTCCACGGCATCCACGGGCGGGCCCCCGCCATCGCCACCGGGCTCGCCCTCACCCGACCCGATCTGCACGTCTGGGTCATCGGGGGTGACGGCGACATGCTGTCGATCGGCGGGAACCACCTCATCCACGCCCTGCGCCGCAACGTCAACCTCAACATCTTGTTGTTCAACAACCGCATCTACGGCTTGACCAAGGGCCAGTACTCACCCACCAGCGAGCCCGGCAAGGTCACCAAGTCGACGCCGATGGGATCGATCGACACCCCCTTCAACCCGGTGTCGGTGGCGTTGGGCGCCGAGGCGAGCTTCGTCGCCCGCACCCACGACATGGACCGCAAGCACATGCAGGAGATGTTCCGGCGGGCCCACGAGCACAAGGGCGCCGCCCTCGTCGAGGTCTTCCAGAACTGCAACGTGTTCAACGACGGGGCCTACGACGACCTCGTCAAGAAGGACCGGCGTGACGAGATGCTCATCCCCCTGCGCCACGGCGAACCCATCCGCTTCGGCGCCGAGGGCGACAAGGGCGTGATGCTCGTCGACGGCCGTGCCGTGATCGTCGACGTCGACGAGGTGGGCGTCGACGCTCTGCTCGTCCACGACGAGGCGAATCCCGACCCCTCGGTCGCCTTCGCCCTCAGCCGTCTGGCCCTCGACGTCCACCACCCCACGCCCATCGGGGTGTTCCGCGACGTCGAGCGTGACGAGTACGGCGCCGCCCTGTCCCGCCAGCTCGCCGAGGCCCAGGCCCGAAAGGGTCCAGGCGACCTCGAGGCCCTCCTGCACAGCCAGCCCACCTGGCAGGTCGTCTGAGCACCACACCCCCGACGGGCGTCGCCGGGGAGAACCCGGCGGTGCGGTGGCGGGCCTGGGCCCTCGACCTCGACGGGGTCATCTGGCGCGGCCGTCGGACGATCCCCGGCGCGCCCGAGGCCGTCGCCCGCCTCCGCCGACGCGGGGACCGGGTCGTGTTCGTCACCAACAACTCGGCGCGCACCCCCGTCCAGGTCGTCGAGACCCTGGCCGCCCACCGGGTGACCGCCGGCGTCGACGAGGTCGTCACCTCCTCGCTGGCGGCCGCCACCCTGATCCGGCCGGGCGAGACGGTGCTCGTCGTCGGCGGGCCGGGGGTGCGGGCCGCGGTGGCGGGGGCGGGAGCCGAGGTGGTCGATGCCGTGGCGCTCGCCCGGGCCGGCACCCGGCGGGCGCCGACCTGCGACGCCGTCGTGGTCGGGATCACGCCCGACTTCGACTATGCCGTGCTCACCCTCGCTCTGGGCGCGGTCGACGCCGGTGCGCGCCTGATCGCCACCAACGACGACCCCACCTTCCCGGTGGCCGACGGGATCGCCCCCGGCAACGGGGCGTTGGTGGCGGCGGTCGAGCGGGCGACGGGTCGACGGGCCGTGGTGGCGGGCAAGCCCCACGAGGCGATGGCGGTGCTGGTGCGGGCCGCCCTGGGCGCGCCACCGGCGGGGGAGCCGGCCACTTCCGGATCCGAGGCGACGACGCCGATCCCCGGCGCCGTCATGGTGGGGGACCGGCCCGACACCGACGGCCTGTTCGCCCGTCGGGCCGGGCTCGCCTTCGCTCTGGTGTTGTCGGGGGTGACGACGGCGTCGGATCTGCCCGTCGAGCCCCAGCCCGACGTGGTCGCGGCCGACCTGGCCGGGGTCGTCGAGTCGGCCGTGGGGGACCATGCTGGAGACCCGTGATCCACCCTGGGGTGGACCCGGCCAGAAGGAGGGGCGACGGGACGACGACGGCGACTCGATGCGGAGCTGGTCCGACGGGCGCTGGCGCCCTCGCGCGCCCGCGCCCGCGAACTGATCGAACAGGGGCGGGTGACGGTGGCCGGGGCACCCGCCACCAAGGCGGCGCGGCTCGTCGATCCGGGTGAGCCCCTGGTGGTGTCGGGACCGCCCCCGCGCTTCGTGTCGCGGGGCGGGGAGAAGCTCGACGCCGCCCTCGAGGCGTTCGGTGTCGCCGTGGCCGGGCGTCGTGCCATCGACGTGGGGTCGTCCACCGGGGGGTTCACCGACTGCCTGCTCCAGCGGGGTGCCGCCGAGGTGGTGGCGATCGACGTCGGGCGTCACCAGCTCCACGAGCGACTCCGGGTCGACCCACGGGTCCGGCTCCACGAGCGGACGAACGTGCGCCATGTGGAGGCCGACGCGATCGGGGGACCGGCGTCCGTCGTCGTCGCCGACGCCAGTTTCATCTCCCTGGTGACGATCGCGCCGCATCTGGTGGCGCTCACCGCCCCCGATGGCGATCTCGTGGTGCTGGTGAAGCCCCAGTTCGAGGCGGGCCGGGCCGAGGCCGACCGGGGCCGCGGGGTGATCCGTGACCCGGCGGTGTGGGCGCGGGTGCTGGAGCGGGTGCATGCCGCGTTCGCGTCACAGGGCGCGGCCATGAT
>RFFY01000538.1 GCA_003697065.1 Actinomyces sp.
CGCGGATCAAGTCAGTTTCTATCGGGGTTGTCCCATTACCAGAGTATTTTAGTAAAACGCGACCATGCTATTTGCCCAAATACCTACGTCCAATCCTACCAGAATCACCCAGAGATTACTGAAAGATTACCATTAGACAACCCCGATGACCAACAAGATTTCGTAGCACCCCCCAGAATCACCCAGAGATTACTGAAAGTGTCTCGTGCGGAGCGTGCGCGACAGCGATACTACGTAGCACCCCCCAGAATCACCCAGAGATTACTGAAAGTAACACCAACAGAGCAAGGCGATTGGGACACGACAGGTAGCACCCCCCAGAATCACCCAGAGATTACTGAAAGATGACCTGCGCCGCACCTGTGCCCGCAACGCCTACGGTAGCACCCCCCAGAATCACCCAGAGATTACTGAAAGCTCTTGTTATAGCTAAATCGGTTGTTGCATCCCACTGTAGCACCCCCCAGAATCACCCAGAGATTACTGAAAGTATCAGCCAACCAGCGCCAAGCAGTCAGGTCATCCATGTAGCACCCCCCAGAATCACCCAGAGATTACTGAAAGCTGTAGATTCTCAATGTGTGCCAGACTGTCTGTGAGCCGTAGCACCCCCCAGAATCACCCAGAGATTACTGAAACAATCTGGACGATCTAATCTATCTACCGGTCGTCAAAGGTAACACCCCCCAGAATCACCCAGAGATTACTGAAACTTTCATGTCATGTCATTCTTCCGTGCCAGCATCAGGTAACACCCCCCAGAATCACCCAGAGATTACTGGAATATGTTGGTCATTCGAATGGGGTTAATTGGGCTTTTTGGGCCGGTTGGGGCTTTGTTTCAGGCAGGGGGAAACTGCGAGAGTGTGTTTTGTCTCTTCGGAATGGGTTGGCGGTTGTTCGTGTTGGATAGTTTGTGATTGGGTGGGCAAAACGGCCGTTTCCGGCCATATGCATTTATCAATCAGAGTGACGATTTTTTGATGCAGACCGGCCACACAGCCATTTAATGAAAAGCACTGCCCCCAAAGCGAGGGCAATTTTTACCCCCAAATTACTCCGCTGTTCAGGCGGAATTAGCTCATCAAAGATGTTTTTGGCAACACCGAGGGCAAA
>RFFY01000539.1 GCA_003697065.1 Actinomyces sp.
CTCGACCGGGTCGGCGGAGGGCCGGGCCACGCCGGGATCGGCGGCGGAGTCCTCGCGGCGGGCCTGCACGGCGGCGGCGACGGCCACGGCGAGAAGGAGGACGGGGAGGATCCAGCGGCGCATGACGGCCGCATGCTAGGCGCGCCCACCCCCACGGTGGCCCCACGGGCCACGCCGGGCGGGCGCCGGTGCGCCGGCCCCGCCGCGGTGGCGTCCCGGTCGGGTCGACGCCGGCGGCCCTCAGGCCGGCGGCAACAGGGCGGCGCGGAAGAAGCCGCGGATGTGGGCGAGACGGGCGGCCAGGGCCTCCTCGCTGAGGGGATCGCGGTCGAGAAGGGAGGCGATGAGGCGCACGTCGCTGAAGTAGGACAGCAGGGCGCCGTAGCCCGTCAACAGGAGCTGCTCGGCGTCGTGGCGCCGGAAGCGTCCGGCATCCATCTCGGCCTCGAACCACTCGACGGCCCGCTGGAACAGGGGCTGGAGGGCGAGGCCCAGCTCGACGTGACCCCGCACGTCCTCGGCCAGCGCCTCGCGCCGCACGATGCGCACGAAGTCGGGATTCCGGCGGAAGAAGTCGAAGCCGGCCTCGAGGACCTGGTCGATCTTGCGCCACCCGTCACCGGTGGCCTCGCCCACGGCCTTCTCGACCCGCTCGTACCACTCCCCCAGGGCCCGTTCGAACACCTCGCGGTACACGTCCTCCTTGGACGGGAAGTGGTGCAGGAGGCTCTGGCGACGGATCCCGACCTCCTCGGCGATGTCGTTGAGGGAGGTGCCGTCGTAGCCCCGCTCGGCGAAGAAGCGGCGGGCAGCGACGAGGATCGCCTCTTTGGTGTCGGTCCCCGTCACGGCGACGACACTACCGTTCGGCCGGGTCGGCGGGACAGATCCGCCCGAGGGCGCGCGCCATGCCTACCGACCGGTCGGTAGGTAGACTGGTGCCGATGATCACTGCTCCGACCCTGCTCTCCTCCCCTCTCGGTGTCGTCGCCACCGGCGTTCTCGTCGGTCTGGCCGTCACCCAGATCGCCATCTTCACCACCACCGTCTATCTCCACCGCGGCCTCGCCCACCGGGCCCTGACCCTGTCCCCGCCCCTGCGCCAGGTGGCCCGGGCCGTCATCTGGCTCACCACCGGCATCCGGCCCCGCCAGTGGGCGGCCGTGCACCGGCGCCACCACGCCGCCACCGACACCCCCGCCGACCCCCATTCCCCGGCCCAGCTCGGCTGGGTGCGCGTCCAGCTGACCAACGTGGCCCTGTACCGACGGGCCGCCCGTGACCCCCGGACCCTGGAGCGCTACGCCCGGGACATCCCGGCCACCCGCCTCGACCGTGTCCTGTACGACCACGCTCTCGTCGGTCTCGGGCTCGGCCTCGCCGCCCTGGCCCTGGTGCTCGGCTGGCCCGTGGCCCTCGTCGCCGGCACCACCCACGCTGTCGCCTACCTGGCCCTGTCCGGCGCCGTCAACGCCGTCGGCCACACCTTCGGCCGTCGCCCCCACCCCAACTCGGCCACCAACCTGTCCTGGCTGGCCTGGCTCACCGCCGGTGAGGGTCTGCACAACAACCATCACGCCGCCCCCACCGCCGCCCGCTTCTCGTTCCGCCGCGGTGAGCACGATCCGGCCTGGCCCGCCCTCGCTGTCGCCCGGCGTCTCGGATGGGTCGAGGTGCGCCGCGACCGGCCGGTTCTCGCCGTCCGGTCCGAATCCCGACCCGCCCGGGCCGCCTGAACGGACGCCTCCGGTGCCTCCCCTGCCGGGGGGTGATGGCTAGGGTGAGGCCGACCCGTCCCAGGAGGGCCGATGAGCGATCTCGAGACGCGTGCGATCAGCGTCATCCGCGGGCTGGCGATGGACGCCGTCAACGCCGCGAGGTCCGGACACCAG
>RFFY01000078.1 GCA_003697065.1 Actinomyces sp.
AACCAGGGGGTGGCGGCCGGTCACGCCCCCTATGTCGCCCTTCTCGACAGCGACGCCCGCCTCCACCCCGACACTCTGGTGCGCCTCGTCGCGGCCCTGACCCCCGGGGTGGGGCTCGCCGCCCCGGTCTTCGACGATCAGGCCCCCGAGGCCAGCGCCGGCCGGGCGCCCGGCCTCACCCGCAAGGTCGCCCGGGTCCTCGGCCTCACCGACACCTACGCCCCCGGGCAGCCCGGCCACGGCGGGGTGTGGGAGGTCGAGTTCGCCATCGGCGCGTGCCAGGTCTTCCGGCGCTGTGCCTTCGAGGCGGTCGGCGGACTCGACGAGTCCATCTTCTACGGCCCCGAGGACGTCGACTTCTGTCTCCGCCTGGGCGCCGCCGGATGGCGCTCGGTCCAGGTGGCCGGTGCCGCCTGTCACCACCCGCCCCGGCGCCGCAACAGGCACCTGCTCTCCCGGCGTGGCCTGGCCCACGGCCGCGAGGTTCTCCGCTACGCCGCCCGCCACCGCCGATGCTGACCACCGACTCCCCCGCCACGAGCCGCGACACCGCACCCGACGACGAGGCGTGGCCCGCGCCGGCCACCGGCACAGTCCGCCACGGTCCCCGCGTCGACGCCGTGATCGTCGCCTACCGCAGCGCCGCGGACCTGCCGGCGTGCATCACCGCCCTCCGGGACCAGCCCGAGATCGGACGCATCGTGGTCATCGATCATGGCGACGACGGCTCAGCCGACGTCGCCCGCCGCGCCGGTGCCGACACCGTCGTGACCGACCCGACCAACCCCGGCTTCGGGGCCGGCCAGAACCGGGGCGTGGCCCTCACCGACGCCCCCTTCGTCCTCTTGTGCAATCCCGACGCCCGCCTCCGGCCCGGAGCTCTCGCCGCCGGTCTGCGCGTCCTGGACGCCGACCCGGGGCTGGCCGCCGTCCAGGGGATCGTGGAGGGCGCCGGCGGCACCGACCGGTCCGCCGGTCGCGAGCTCGGGCCCCTTCACCTGTGGGGCCGGGCACTGGGTCTGCGGGGCCTGCTGGGCCGACCCCTCGTCCGCCGTCTCGCGGCCGCTTCGCCCCTGGCCGACGCCGCCCATCGGGTCCCCGCCCGTCCCACCGACGTCGACACGCTCGCCGCCACCGCCCCGCTGGTGAGGCGAGCGGCCTTCGACGACGTCGGCGGCTTCGACCCCTCCTACTTCCTCTATGGGGAGGACCTCGACTGGTGCCGCCGCCTGCGCCGAGGCGGGTGGCGCCTGCGGACCCTGCCCCTGGCGTGGGCGATCCACCGCGAGGGATCCTCGTCCCAGAACACCGTCGGGCGGGAACGGGCCTGGTGGAACGGCACCTTGTCCTTCGCCGCCCGCTGGTGGGAACCCCGGGCCTGGGTCGGCGCCGTCGCAGCCGGGATGGTCGCCGCCGTCCGCCACGGTCACGGCCACCCGGCGAGGACACGGACCAACCTGGCCGTGATGGTGGGGGAACCCCTCCGACGCCGGCGCGCCGCGGACCGTCGGGTCTGACCCGCCGACGCGGCGTCAGCGTCCCCGGCCGAGGGTGACCGAGCGAAGAGTGCGGGCGAGGATGCGCAGGTCGACGGCCAGGCTCTGGTGACGCAGGTACCAGAACTCGTACTGGAGCTTCTCCAGGGCGTCGCTCTCGGAACCCGCGTAGCCGTACTTCACCTGGGCCCAGCCGGTGAGCCCCGGTTGGACGAGGTGACGGACGTCGTAGAACGGCAGCTTGGTCGACAGCTCCTCGACGTAGCCGGGTTGCTCGGGACGGGGCCCCACCAGGGAGAGGTCGCCCCGCACGATGTTCCACAGCTGGGGTAGCTCGTCGAGGTGGAAGCGCCTCAGCACCCGACCGAAAGGGGTGATCCGCGGGTCGTCGTGACCGGTCCACGCGACCCGATCACCACCGGGCGCGTCGCCCCCCGCGCCCTCGGGACGCATGGTGCGGAACTTCCACAGCACGAAGCGACGCCCGCCCTTGCCGACGCGGGTCTGGCGGTACAGCAGGGGTCCCCGGTTCGCCACCAGGTTCCCGACGAGGACCACCGGCACGAGCGCCACCAGCACGGGTAGGGCCGTCAGGGCGATCGCCACGTCGATCACGCGCTTGGTGCGGCCGTAGCGGGCCCGGTGGATCTCGCCGATGTCGAACATCAGCGACACCCGCTCCAGCTCCCCGATCGGGAGCTTGCCCAGCCACTCGTCGTAGAAGAGCGAGAGGGTACGGACCCGCACCCCGTGGGCGTGGACCTCCGCCGCCTGTTCGACGATGGTCGGGTCGAGCTGGGCCTCCCGGTCGAGGACGACGACGCTGGCGTCGAGCTCGGCGACGACCCGCCTCAGGGGCCGGCGCCCGTCCGCGGCGACACCCGCCTCGCCGGGGGTCAGGACGGCCACCACCGTGGCCGGCCTCTCGGCTCCCGTGTCGAGCTCGAGGGCGAGCTGGTGGATGTCCTCGTCGACGCCCACCACCACGACGCGGTCCCCCTCCTCGTCGGCGTTGCGCTGGCGGGCCGACAGGGCCGCCGTCGCCAGGTTCACGGGGACGAGCAGCAGCACCGACCCGAACACCACCAGGCGGGGCAGCAGGGCCGCGCCCAGAGCGAGCTGCAGGACCGAGACGCCTCCGGCGGCGAGGACGGGCGCCGCCACGGAGGCGGCGACGACCTGGCGTCGGCGTCGCGCCACATCGGGCAGACCGACCGCATAGGCCGTGACCACGACGAGGCCGGCGAACACCAGGGACCAGGGCAGACGGAACGATGCCGTGTAGTCGTAGGGCGGGTCGGCGGTGACGGCGTGGAGCTTCGACAGGCCGACCACGACCAGCACCGACCCGACGATCGACGAGGCGCGTGCCAGACGGTTCACGTCCGGCTCCGGATACGGAGGTGCGGGGCGGGCGCGGGCGGCACCCTCCCCCATCGGCACCCGGCGGGCCCGGGTCAAGCGCGTCAGTCGTCGGTCGCCAGCAGGGGGGCCAGGAAGCGGCCTGTGTGGCTCTCGGGAACCGCGGCGACGTCCTCCGGCGTCCCCGTGGCGACCACGGTGCCGCCTCCGGCGCCACCTTCGGGGCCGAGATCGATGATCCAGTCGGCGCTCTTGATCACGTCGAGGTTGTGCTCGATGACGAGAACCGTGTTGCCCTGGTCGACCAGGCGACCGAGGACCCCGAGGAGCTTGCGGATGTCCTCGAAGTGCAGTCCGGTGGTGGGCTCGTCGAGGATGTAGATCGTGTGACCCGTCGAGCGCTTCGCCAGCTCGCTGGCGAGCTTGACCCGCTGGGCTTCACCGCCCGACAGGGTCGGCGCGGGCTGGCCCAGGCGCACGTAGCCGAGCCCCACGTCGACCAGGGTCTGCATGTGGCGGGCGATGGGCGGCTGGTTGGCGAAGAACTCGAGGGCCTCTTCGCACGGCATGTCGAGCACGTCGGCGATCGTGTGGCCCTTGAACTCGATGTCGAGGGTGTCGCGGTTGTAGCGCTTGCCCTTGCACACCTCGCAGGGCACGTAGACGTCGGGAAGGAAGTGCATCTCGATCTTGATCGTCCCGTCGCCCTGGCACGCCTCGCAACGCCCGCCCTTGACATTGAACGAGAAGCGACCCGGCAGGTAGCCCCGCACCCGCGACTCGGGCGTCTGGGCGAAGAGCTTGCGGATGTGGTCGAACACGCCGGTGTAGGTGGCGGGATTGGAGCGGGGGGTGCGCCCGATGGGCGACTGGTCGATGGCGATGACCTTGTCGAGGTGCTCCATGCCCTCCACCCGGGTGTGGAGCCCCGGGGGCACCTTCGAGGTGTAGATCTGCTGCATCAGGGCCCGGTGCAGGATCTCGTTGACGAGGGTCGACTTGCCCGACCCCGACACCCCGGTCACGCAGACGAAGCGGCCCAGGGGGATCTCGACGTCGATGTTCTTGAGGTTGTTCTCGCGGGCGCCGCGCACGATCAGCGAGGTGCCGTCACCCCAGCGGCGCTTCCGGGGCACCGGGATGGAGCGCTTGCCCGACAGGTACTTGCCGGTCAGGGAGCGGGAGTTGCGTAGGAGACCCTTGACGGTGCCGGAGTGCACGATCTCGCCCCCGTGCTCGCCCGCTCCGGGACCGATGTCGACCACGTGGTCGGCCACGCGGATGGTGTCCTCGTCGTGCTCGACCACCAGGACGGTGTTGCCGAGATCCCGGAGGCGCACCAGGGTCTCGATGAGGCGCTTGTTGTCGCGCTGGTGCAGACCGATGGAGGGCTCGTCGAGTACGTAGAGCACCCCCACGAGGCCGGAGCCGATCTGGGAGGCGAGACGGATCCGCTGGGCCTCACCGCCGGCCAGGGTGGCGGCCGCCCGTCCGAGGGTGAGGTAGTCGAGCCCCACGTCGAGCAGGAAGCCGAGGCGGGCGCGGATCTCCTTGAGCACCTGCTCGGCGATGAGGGCGTCGCGGTCGCTCAGCTCGAGCTCGGCCAGGGTCTTGGCCACCTCGGCGATCGACATGTCGCACAGCTCGGCGATGGAGTACCCGTCGATGGTGACGGCCAGGGAGAGCGGATTGAGCCGGGCGCCGCCGCATTCGGGGCACGGCACCTGACGCATGTAGCCCTCGATCTGGTCGCGGGTGGCGTCGCTGTCGGCTTCGTCGTGGCGCCGCATGAGGTAGGGCACGACGCCCTCGTAGCGGGCGTCGTAGACCCGCTGACGGCCGAAACGGTTCTTGTAGCGCACCTTGACCCGCCCCTCGACGCCCCGCCCGTACAGGAGCAGGTCGCGGGCCTCGTCGGTCAGCTCCCGCCAGGGGAGGTCGGTGGGGATGTCGTAGGCCTCGCACACGCCGGCCACGAGGTGGGCGAAGTAGCGGTTCCGGCCCCCGGCCCAGGGGGCGATCGCCCCCTCGGCGACGGTGCGGTCGGGGTCGGGCACGACGAGGTCGGGGTCGACCTCGTACACGGTGCCGAGGCCGTCGCAGTGGGGGCAGGCGCCGTAGGGCGAGTTGAAGGAGAAGTTGCGGGGGGCGAGCTCCTCGAAGGAGCGCCCGTCGGAGGGCCGCGAGAGGTGCTGGGAGAAGACGATCGTCTCGGGTTCGGCGTCGGGCTCCCGGGGGACGATCTGGATCTCGGCGACCCCCTCGGCCAGGGAGAGGGCCGTCTCGATGGAGTCGGTGAGGCGACGCTCGATGCCGGGTCGCAGCACGAGACGGTCGACGACGACCTGGATGGTGTGCTGCTCGTAGCGGGCGAGGTCGAGCTCGTCGGTGAGTTCGTGGAGCTCCCCGTCGACGATGGCACGGGCGAAGCCCCGACCGGCGAGATCGGCGAGAAGGGTGTCGTAGGTGCCCTTGCGGCCCCGGACGACGGGGGCGAGGACCTGGAACCGTGTTCCCTCCTCGAGGGCGAGCACCCGGTCGACGATCTGCTGGGGGGTCTGGCGGATCAGGCGTTCGCCCGTCTCGGGGTCGTGGGGGACCCCGATACGGGCGTAGAGGAGGCGCAGGTAGTCGTAGATCTCGGTGACGGTGCCGACGGTGGACCGGGGATTGCGGCTGGCGCTCTTCTGGTCGATGGAGATCGCCGGTGAGAGGCCCTCGATGAAGTCGACGTCGGGCTTGTCCATCTGGCCCAGAAACTGGCGGGCGTAGGCCGAGAGGGACTCGACATAGCGCCGTTGGCCCTCGGCGTAGATGGTGTCGAAGGCGAGCGAGGACTTTCCCGACCCGGACAGGCCGGTGAACACGATCAGCTTGTCGCGGGGCAGGACGAGATCGACGTCCTTGAGGTTGTGCTCGCGGGCGCCCTTGATGACGAGACGGTCGGCCACCCGCCGCATGCTAGCGCCCCCATGCCGACTCCGGCCGAACGCCTGTTCGTGGCCGGTGGGTGGGGTGGTCGGGGCGCGACGACCCGCTTCAGGGGGCGAGCTCGTAGGTGCTGACGCGCAGGGCGAGCCCGCTCACCCACTCGATCCGGTCGACGCCCACCGGTCGGTGGCCGGCGACGAGGGCGGGCTCCTGCCCCCGCTCCCGCTCGACGAGACCCACGCGCTCGACACCGAGGGTCGTGAGCAGGTCGGCGAGGGCGGGGGCGTCGGGGGTGAGGGTGTCGGGGACGGCGAGCCAGTGTTCGTCGAGCACGAGGGGGCCGCCCTCACGGGCCAGGAAGCCGTCCTCGAAGACGAGGACCTCCTCGGGCCGATCGGCCAGGCGGGCCATGGCGGCGGCGGTGGCCCGGGTGCGCTCGACGGTCCAGACCACCCCGACGGCGGTCACCGCCAGCCCCATGACGGCCAGAGCGACGAACACCCGGCGGGCGCCCGATCCGCCCGCGACCGACGATGCCGCGGCCAGGGCCAGCCCACAGGCGCCGCTGGTGAGGAGGTAGCGCCCACCCCACTGGGGTCCGGCGCCGCCGAGGAACTGGGTGATCCAGACCCCCACAGCGCCCCCGAGGGCGACGACGGCGACGGCCCTCCCCCGCCGGCCGAGTCGCGGCGCCCTCACCAGTCCGTAGGCGGCCAGGGGGGTGGTGGCGACGAGCCCGGGGACGAAGCGCAGACCGGTGACGAGATCGACGAGGCCGGCGACGAGTGCAGCCGCGCTCACGACCAGGGCGCGCCGGGCCCGCCGCGGGTCGGCGTCGGCCC
>RFFY01000540.1 GCA_003697065.1 Actinomyces sp.
CGAACCCGGAGAGGCGGCGGCGCCGCCGCCCCCGCCCGGGATCGGATGCCGAGTCCGCCCCCACCACCGCGTCCCCGAGGAGGTCCGTGTCATGACCCGTCGCCGCTCCGGAGGCGGCCGCGCCGCCCGCCAGGCCCAGCGTGCCGCCCGTGCCCTCCGCCGCGAGCCCTTCCTCACCCGGCGCCTGCGTCCCTACGAGCTCGTCTCCGACGAGGGCCTCGAGCTGCTCGAGCACAACGCCGACACCATCCTCGAGACCGTCGGCATCGAGTTCCGTGACCACCCCCGGGCCCTCGAGCTGTTCGCCGACGCCGGGGCCGACGTCGACGGGACCCGGGTCCGCTTCCCCCGGGGCCTGTGCCGGGAGATCGTGTCGAGCCGGGCCCCCGCCAGCTTCGAGCTCGTCGCCCGCAACCCCGACAACACCGTGCGCATCGGTGGCGACGCCACCGTGTTCGCCCCCAACTACGGGTCACCCTTCGTCCACGATCTCGACACCGGCCGCCGGTACGCCACCCTCGAGGACTTCCGCAACTTCGTGAAGCTGGCCTACCTCCACCCCCACCTGCACCACTCGGGGGGCACGGTGTGCGAGCCCGTCGACGTGCCCGTGTCCAAGCGTCACCTCGACATGGTCGACGCCCACCTCCGCTACAGCGACAAGCCCTTCATGGGCTCGGTCACGGCGCCCGAACGGGCCGCCGACTCCGTCGAGATGGCCCGCATCGCCTTCGGGGGCGACCTGGCCAACCGGACGGTGATGATCAGCCTGATCAACGCCTCGTCGCCGCTGGTGTGGGACCACAGCATGCTCGGGGCCGCCGAGATCTACGCCGAGGCCAACCAGGCCACGATCATCACCCCCTTCATCCTGGCCGGCGCCATGGCCCCGGCCACCTCGGCGGGGGTCGCCGCCCAGACCCTGGCCGAGGCCCTCGCCGGGATGACCTTCGTCCAGCTCGTGCGGCCCGGCGCCCCGGTGGTGTTCGGGTCATTCGCCAGCTCCATGTCGATGCAGACCGGTGCCCCCACCTTCGGCACCCCCGAGCCGGCCCTGGTCCTGTACACGGTCGCCGCTCTGGCCCGCCGGCTCGGTGTGCCCTTCCGCTCGGGCGGAGCGCTGACCGCCTCCAAGGTCCCCGACGCCCAGGCCGCCTACGAGAGCATGGCGACCCTCGTGCCGACCCTCATGGCCGGCGTCCACTTCGTGCTCCACGCCGCCGGCTGGCTCGAGGGGGGTCTGGCGATCGGCTACGAGAAGTTCGTCCTCGACGCCGACCAGCTCGGCCTGCTCGCCCGCTTCGCCCAGGGCCTCGACCTGTCCGACAACGCCCAGGCCCTCGAGGCCATCTGCAGCCACCAGCCGGGCGAACACTTCCTCGGCACCGCCCACACCCTCGCCAACTTCGAGACCGCCTTCGCCCGCTCCGAGCTGGCCGACAACACGAGCTTCGAGGAGTGGAGCGAAAAGGGCTCCCTCGACGCCGCCCGCCGCGCCAACGCGGTGTGGAAGGACCGCCTCGCCTCCTACGAGCCACCCCCGCTCGACGACGCCGTCGACGCCGCCCTCACCGAGTTCGTCGAACGCCGCCGGGCCGAGCTGCCCGACGCCTTCGAGTGACACACCGGTCGCCACCCGGCGACCGTCCCCGCCCCGTCCCCGACCCCCACCCCACAGCCTCATGACG
>RFFY01000541.1 GCA_003697065.1 Actinomyces sp.
GCCCACCGCGACCGGGTCGCCTTCGTGCGCGTGTGCTCGGGTCGCTTCGAGCGCGGCATGGTCGTCACCCACGGGCCCACGGGCAAGCCCTTCGCCACCAAGTACGCCCACGCCCTGAAGGGCCAGGAACGCGAGACCGTCGACGAGGCCTGGCCCGGCGACGTCGTCGGCCTCGTCAACGCCAACGACTTCCGGGTCGGCGACGCCGTGTGGGTCGACGAGCCCGTCGTGTGGCCCCCCGTTCCCAGCTTCGCCCCCGCCCACTTCCGCATCGCCCGCACGACCGACACCTCGCGGGCCAAGCAGTTCCGCACCGGCATCCGCCAGCTCGACGAGGAAGGCGTCGTGCAGGTGCTGCGGGAGCCGGGTATCGGCGACCAGGCCCCCATCCTCGCCGCCGTCGGCCCCCTCCAGTTCGAGGTCGCCCAGCACCGCCTCGAGACCGAGTTCGGGGCCCCGGTCGAGCTCAACCCCACCTCCTGGTCGGTGGCCCGGATCACCGACGAAGCCTCGGCCGAGATCCTGAGGCCGATGTCGGGGGTGACCGTCGCCGAACGCACCGACGGCACCCTGTGGGCCCTCTTCGAGAGTCCCTACTGGGTGCAGCGCCTCGAGGCCGATCACCCCGAGCTCCGCCTCGACAAGCTCCTCGCCGAGGGGTGACGACCCGCCGACCGGCCGGGCCGCGCCGGGGGACACCGGACAGGGCGCGAGACTGGTCGCCGTGTCTCGTCGCCGTCTCGCCGCCGCCGTGGCGGGTCTCGCCGTCACCGTCGCCACCCTGGCCTCGTCGGTGTCTCCCTCCGCCGGGGTCGCCGGCTTCGGCGACGTCGACGCGGGCCGCTACTACACGACCCCCGTGCAGTGGCTGGTCGACACCGGGCTCACCACCGGGGTCGATCCCACGTGCTTCGCCCCCGACGGCCGCCTGACCCGGGGCGAGGCCGCCGTGTTCCTGCACCGCCTCGCCGGCTCGCCCCCACCGGCGGCGCCCCTGCCCTTCGTCGACGTGACCGCCACCTGGCAGACCGCCGCCGTCGCCTGGCTGGCCGGCGCCGGGATCACCACCGGCGTCGACCCGACCCACTACGCACCCCAACGCCTCGTCACGCGCGGCGAGCTGGCCGCCCTGCTGCACCGCTTCGCCGGGTCGCCCCCCGCGTCCGGGCCCCCGCCCGTCGTCGACGTCGTCCGACCCTGGCAGGTGACCCCGGTCGCCTGGATGTTCGCGGAGGGCATCACCACCGGAACCTCGCCGTCGACCTTCTCCCCCGACCTGCCCGTCACCCGGGGCCAGATGGCCACCTTCCTGTACCGCTTCGCCGGCGACCCGCCCACGGCGGTCGATCCGAGCTCGCCCGTGTGCGACCGGCGCACAGCCCGTCGCGTCACCGTCACGGGCTTCGCCCCGTATGCCCGCGCCGGCGAGCTCGAGCTCCACGCCCCCGCCGACCGGGTCGAGCTGGTGGGCTTCCACCAGGCCAACCACGACGGGGCGATCGACCAGGTGCTCGTACCCGGCGAGGTGCCCGTCACGATCCTCGCCGACCGGGGTCGGGGCACGGGCCGCCGGACGGCGGCCGACATCGTCGTGGACCCGGAGGCCGAGATCCGCGCCCCCGTGACCGGCACGGTGATCCGCGGTGGGGGCTACACCCTGTACTGCCGCTACCGCGACGAGTTCGTCGTGATCCGGCCCGACGGGCATCCCGACTGGGAGGTCAAGGTGCTCCACTTCGACGGCCTGCAGGTGGCGCCCGGCGACCGGGTCGTGGCCGGCGTCACCCCCATCGGCCGCCACGCCGCCGACCTGCCCTTCGTCTCCCAGGTCGACGCCGTCTCCTCGTCACCCTCGTGGCCCCACGTGCACGTCGAGGTGGTCGACACGACCATCCCCGACCGTCCGAGCGGCCGGTCCTGTTGA
>RFFY01000542.1 GCA_003697065.1 Actinomyces sp.
GGCTGGTGATCCAGGCGCTGAGGAACTGGTAGGCGGTGATCATGTCGGGTTGGACTCCCCTGTGTCGTGCCACCGCGGGCTGCGGTGGTCTGGTCCTGGCGGCGGCCGCTGGGCCCCCGCTGCCGGCCCCCGTCGGGTCGGTACTGGGTCGATCGGCACACCCGGCGGCCACCTGAATGGGCCCAACGGCCCATCGGCTGGGACCCGGGTCCCGGGACCCCGGCCCGGACCGCCCGGTGGCCGGGTCGTCGCTCAGTCGAGGCTGACGATGCCCATGCGGACGGCCTGGAGGACCGCCTGGGTGCGGTCCCGGGCGTCGAGCTTCTGGTAGATCGACGCCAGGTGGTTCTTGACCGTCTTCTGGCTGATGTAGAGCTGCTCGGCCACCTCGGCCGTCGAGCAGCCGTCGGCGATCAGCTGGAGGACCTCTTCCTCACGCTTGGTCACCACCCGGTCGTCGCGGGCGGGCATCTGGTCGAGCTTGCGGACCTCGTCGAGCATCGAGGCGGCCAGCTGGGGCGACAGGGCCGTGTCCCCGTTGGCCGCCATCCGCACGGCGTCGGCGATCTCCTCGGTGGAACAGTCCTTGACCAGGTAGCCGCAGGCGCCGGCGCGGATGGCGTTCGCCAGGACGTCCTGGTCGGCGTGCATGGTCAGCATGACGACGCGGGTCTCGGGCACCAGGGTCCGGACCTGGCGGCAGGCCTCGACCCCGTCCATCTCGGGCATGGTCACGTCCATCAAGATGACGTCGGGCTTGAGCCCGTAGGCCATGTTCACCGCCTCGACACCGTCGCGGGCCTCACCCACGACGTCGAAACCGTGCTCCGTCATGGAGCGGCTGAGGCCCTCCCGCAGCATGCGGTGGTCGTCGGCGAGCATCAGGCGGATCGTCATGTCGGATCGTTTCCTTCGGCCTCTCCCGGCGACTCGGTGGAGCCGCTCCGTTCTGTGTGACCCGGTGTCTCGACGGTGGATGGACCGTCGGCCCGAACCTCCATCGGCGCGGGTCCCGGGATCATGAGGACTCCCGGCCCGATCTCGTCACCGTTGGTGGTCGTCACCGGCGCTTCTTCCCGCCGTCGGGCGACAGGAAGCAGCGCACCACCGTCCCGCGTCCCTCCTCGCTGTGGATCTCGAGGGTGGCACCGATGCTGGCGGCCCGCTCCCGCATGCCCATGATCCCGTAGGAGTCGAGCCGGCCCGCCTTGCCGACCGGGAACCCCCGCCCGTCGTCGGCCACCTCCAGAGCCGCCGCCTCACCGTCGCAGCGCCAACGGACGGCCGCCGCCCGGGCCCCCGAGTGGCGTTGCACGTTGACCAGAGCCTCCTGGGCGATGCGCCACATCTCCCGTTCCTGCAGGAGGGGTAGGCGCGGGCCGCCCCGGTCGCAGTACACCCGGATCTCGAGATCGGAGCGCTCCATGAGTCGCTGGGCGAACTGCTCGAGCACGTCGCCGATCTCGACCGACTCCGACACGTCGGTGCGCAGGTCGTAGAGGGTGTCGCGGACCTCACCGATCACGCCCCGCAGATCCTCGCGGAGCTGTACGAGGGCGTCGCCCACGTCCTCGCCCCGGTCGGACCGCGACACGATGCGGTCCAGCTCGAAGGCCAGGTAGGCGAGGGACTGGCCGATGTTGTCGTGGAGGTCGCGGGCGATCCGGGTGCGCTCCTCGTCGGCGCCGACGGTGCGCAGGCGTGCGAACCAGCGGGCGTTGTCGATGGCGAGGGCGACGGGCTCGACGAACCCCTCGAGGAGCTCGACGTCACGGCGGGTGAAGGCCCCGGGACGGCGCGACTCCACGGCCAGCAGCCCGATCACCGCCCCCCGGGCGGGCAGCACGGTGTAGAGGCCCGACGACGACATGGGCGAGATCCCGACACCGGGCGCGCCGGCCAGGTCCGGGACCTCGACCAGGCGGTTCTCGGCCATGGCCTTCATCAGGGGTGGGGGCAGCTCGGTGGGGCCCAGGCGAGAGGGCAGGGCGGCGCCCTCCCGGCGGATCACCTGCCAGTTGGCGTCGGTGTCGTCGAACACCATGATCGCCACGGCGTCGAAGTCGATGAGGCCGCGCAGACGGGCCACCGTCGAGTCCAGAACGTCGCCCAGGTCGAGCGAGGCCGGCAGGGTCTGGGCGACCCGATGGAGGCTGAAGAGCAGGGCGTTGGCGTCGCTCAGGCGATCGAGCCGGTCGAGGGCCAGGCTGTGCTGGCGGTCCGCCTCCCCGGAGATCCGGCGGGCGTAGCCGGCGACCACCGCCACCAGCAACAAGACGACGGACCACTGCACCGCCGTCCGCAGCTGGGCGCCGTCGTAGCCGGGACGGGCCGCCTCACCGAGGCTGACGGCCAGGGCGGCGCCGAGACCCACGCGGATGGCGAAGCCGTAGCCGCGGGCAAAGCCGGCGACGACGATGGCCGTGACGAGGGAGAAGACGAAGGGCGACTCCCAGAAATCGGTGGCGACGACGGCGGCCACGTGGAGGGCCACCTCGGCGAAGACGGCGACGAGGGACCGGATGTCGCCCTCGTAGCGCAGGGGGCTGACCGTGCGGATCACCGTGTAGCTGACGAGCACGATCGTCCACACGACGACGGGCCAGTCGGCGTGGACGAAGGCCCCCGACGCCAGGGCCAGGGTGACCGCCGTCATCCCCCAGCGGATGGCGAGGATGGCCGAGGCGAAGGGCCGCACCCGGTCGATCCGGTCGACGAGCAGGGCGGGCTCGGCGGGGTCGTAGCCGTCGGAGGCCCGTCCGATCCGCGCCAGGGGGCGCAGCCACGAGCCGGGGCGGTGGACGCGGCGCCTCAGGCGGGCGACGTCGGCGGCAGTGCTCCGTGGTGCCTCGTCCTCCCCCGTGTCGGGGGGTGTCGGGGCGGGCGTCATGGTGTCGATGGTCGATCACCCCCTCGATGTGTCGTGCTCCCATCGGCACCGTCGGCGCCGACGTGATGATCCGGGCGACCCATACGGTCTCGGGGCTCTCCCGGGTGTCGCAGCCGCTCCCGGGCCCACCCGGAGCCCGGCCGGTGTCAGGGACAGATGGGGTCGTCGGGCCGGCACAGCACGACCCAGCGCTCGTCGCGGTACAGCTCGCGCCAGCCCGCCGAGCGGGCCAGGGCCACCAGGGCGGTGTCGTCCTCCCACAGGAGGGCGTCGATGCCCCAACGCCCGAGCACGGTCTCCCACCGGGGGTCGGCGTCGACGAGGGACAGGTAGTCGTCCATGAGCTCGGCCGAGTGGAGTTCGTACCGGTCGTCGACGAAGGCGGGGGCGGTCGGCCCGAAGCGGAACTCGAGGTAGTTCCCCACCCGGTCGGTGTGGGCCAGTCGCACGGTGTCGCCCGGCACCAGACCCGCCGTCTCGAGGGCGTCGACGGCCTCGACCGGGTAGGCGTCGAGGGCGAGATGGGGCGGCCGGGGCCCGACCAGGGCCAGGATCACGGCGGCGACGGCGACGACGGTCGCAGCCCGCCCCACGAGGCGGGAACTGCCCAGCGGGAGGCCCGCCGGGAGGGGCAGGCCCCGGGCCACGAGGGGCGCGAGACCGACACAGGCCACCGGGATGTTGCGCCGGCTCATCAGGGCGGCGCCGACGAGGACGAGGACGGGCAGACCCTCACGCCAGCGGGGACGGCGGACGAGGGCGACGACGCCGGCGGCGGCCAGGACCAGGAAGAGGCGCTCGGGTGTGGAGGTGAAGGTGGGCGCCCGCCATTCGGCGACCCGGGCGAGGATCTCGCCGCGGCCCAGCAACGCCAGGGGGAAGACGAGGAGGCGACCGGCGTAGGGGTCGACGAGGCCGCCCACCACCACACCGGCGGCCAACGCCCCCAGCCCCCGGAGCCGTCGCTCGACCGGCGCCGACAGCGACCAGCGGCCCTCCGCCTCCCGGGTGTCGACCGCGGCGCCGACGGCGGCGGCCGCCAACCACACCACACCGAGGGGCCAGCTCCCGTGGACCTTGATCCACAACGCCCCGACGAGGGCGAGGACACCGACGCCCCCCTCATCACGCCGCTCGACGATGACGACCAGGGTCAAAGCGACGAGACCCAGCAGGAGGGGCCGCTCGGTCCAGTAGCGGGAGCCGATGGCGCACACCAGGGCCACGGCCACCACCCGGCCGGGCAGGCCGGCGCCGGCCGTCGAGCGCCACAGGAGCCAGGCCAGCAGTCCGACGGTCGCGGCGAACAGGGTGCGCAGGCCCCCGAGTCCGGCGAGCTCCTCCACGCCCGCGTAGAGGGCCGACGCCAACCAGCTCTGGACGACCACCGGCGCCCCCCGGGAGGTCCAGGCGAAGACGTCGTGGTGGGGAACCCCGGAATCGAGGATGACCCGACCCGTGGCCAGGTGGGTGAGAAAGGAGTTGTCGGCCAGCACTCCCCCACCGATGCCGACGCCGACCAGGGCGGTACACCACCCCAGGAGGCGCTCGAGCGGGGCCGGGTCCGCCGGTGCGGCGGGAGCCGACCGGCCACCGGGACCCGGTCCCGTCTCCGCCCGGGCGGGGGCGGCGGTGGCGGTCACGTCAACTCGTTGGCGATCCGGATGACGGCCGGGCCGAGCACGATCGTGAACAGGGCCGGGAAGATGCAGAAGACCATGGGGATCAGCATCTTGATCGGCGCCTTCTGGGCCTTCTCCTGGGCGAGCTGACGCCGCTTGATCCTCATCTCCTCGGCCTGGGCCCGCAGGACCCGCCCGATCGACACGCCGAAGGTGTCGGCCTGGAGGATGGCGAGGACGAAGGACCGGACCTCGGGCACCTCGGTGCGGGCGTCGAGAGCCCGCATGGCCTCGGCGCGTGAGGCCCCGGCGCGGACCTCGCCGAGCATGCGCACGAACTCGTCGGACAGGGGGCCGGGGACCGAGCGGACCGTCCGGTCGAGGGCCTGCTCGAAGCCGAGGCCGGCCTCGACCGAGATGACGAGCAGGTCGATGATGTCGGGCAGCTGGCGCTGGATGGTCTTCTGGCGCTCCTCGACCTTGCGGTTGAGGGAGGCGTCGGGTCCCACGAGCAGGACGAGGGCGAGCATGCCGGCGACGCCGGGACGGGTGGCGCCGCCGAGGCCGATGGGGTTCCAGAAGTAGATGACCCACAACACCAGGGGGACGGCCGCCACGGTGACGACGCGCAGGGCGAGGAAGCGGTCGACGGCGTCGGCGCTCGGCCGGCCCGACAGGACGAACTTCTTGCGGACCCCGTCGACGTAGCCGACCGGGGTGAAGCGCCGACCGACGCTGGTCAGCGCCCCGAGCACCGGCAGCAGGGCACGTTCGGTGAGGGGGTTGAGAAGCTGCTGATCGCGGACGTTGTCGACCTCGTAGTCCTCGAGCTGGCGCAGCGACTCGCGGACCACCGAACGCTCGTGGGCCTGGGACGCCACGGCGTACACGGCCAGGGCGACGCCGGCGCCGACCATGACGGCGAGGTACTCGGGTGGCAGATCGAACATGGGGAAATCGTGTCCTCGTGGGCTGGGACTCGGGCTGGCGGAGTGTGGGGTCTCGTGGGTGGTGCGGGTCCGACGGTCAGATGTCGATGTCGATGATCTTCTTCATCCAGGCGAAACCGATGATCGCCGACACGACCGAGGCGACGAGGAGCACCTTGCCGAGGGACTCCACGAACAGGGTCGAGATGTAGTCGGGGTTGATGGCGAACATGGCCGCCCCGAGCAGGATGGGCAGGGCGCCGAGAACGATGGCGCTCATCTTCCCCTCGGCGGTCAGGGCGGCCACGTCACGGCGGAGACGCTCGCGGGCGGTCATGGTCTCGGCCACGGTGAGGAGGAGCTCGGCCAGGTTGCCGCCCACCTCGCGTTGGATCTTCACTGCCATCACCGCCCAGGCGAAGTCGGGGGAATCCATCCGTTCCGCCGAGGCGTCGAGGGCCTCCTCGAGGGGGCGGCCGAGCTGGGCTTCGGTGACGACCCGGCGCAGTTCGCCCGCCATGGGCTCGTCGACCTCCTGGGCAACGGCCTCGACGCCCTGCATGAAGGAGTAGCCGGCCTTGAGGGTCGACGACAGGAGCTGGAGGGTGTCGGGCAACAGGGCGAGGAAGGCCTTGCGCCGGCGCCCGGCCAGGTAGTTGAGGATGGCCGGGGGCGCGAGGACACCGAAGGCGGCGAAGATGAGCGCCGACAGGGCCGAGCGCCCCAGCAGGAGGCCGAAGAAGGCGCTGGCGCCGATGATGCCGGCGTAGGCGGTGAAGGCCTCACCGGCCCGCAGGGGCAGGTCGGCCCGTTCGAGCATGGCCTCGGTGCGCTCGAGCAGGCCCCGTCTCTCGGCGAAGCCCTCGGTGAGTTCGACGGCCCGGCGGAACAGGAGCAGGCGCGACAGGCCGTGGGACTCGTCGTCGACCTCGGGGAGGTCGGGGGTGCCGACGGCGGTGTAGGCCCGCAGGACGTCGTCGATGCCGTTGGGGTCCTTCTGTGTCAAGAGGACCAGGGCGTAGGCCCCCAGTCCGATGGCGACGGCGGCGGCGACGATCCCGATGGCCTTGAGGAGGCCCTTGTCGACGAAGGGGATGAGAGAACCCGACGAGGTGTCGACGAAGGGGGCGAGGGCGGCTCCGCTGGTGACCGCACCCGGGACGTAGGACGCCTCGATCGTGGTGCCGTCGATGACCACGGTGAGCTGGTTGGACTCGGCCAGCCGGTCACTCTCGAAGGGGATCTTCCAGGTCCCGTTCACCACCTCGGACACGGACCGCCCGTAGGCGGCCAGCACCTCGGGGTCGCCCGTCTGGGCGAAACCACCGCCGCCGGTGGCGGCCACGAGGCGGCTCAGGGAGCCGGCGGGGACCAGGGGGTCGTCGACGGCCACGACGAAGGACGAGGCGTGCGCCGACATGGCGGCACCACGGGCTGCGGCCGGGGTCGTGGCGGACCCGCCGTCGGCCGAGCCGGCGAAGACGATGAGGTTGGTCGCGCCGGCCAGGCCGCCCTCGAGCTCACCGGCGGCGTCCTTCACGGTGTCCCACAGCAGGGACGGACCCGCGGCCGAGGGCAGGGCGTCGAGGACGGAGATGACCCGGTCGTGGGCGTCGGTGAGACCGATGCGGAGCTGGGGCGCGCCCCCCGTCGACGACACGCCGATGCGCTCGTCGGAAGGGGCGAGACGCACGTACTCGATGGCGGCGGCCACGAAGGTGTCGAGGTAGGCGGCCGCCTCGGCACCCGTGTCGACGACGATCATGGTCGAGACCCGCTCCCCGTCGGCGGCCAGGGCCCGTGGCGCCCCCGAGATGGCGGGTTCGCCACCCACGAGGATCTCGACGTCGGCGGGAGGGTTCTCGCTGCGGACCACCAGGGCGGGGGCCTCGCCGGCGTCGATGCGCAACAGCTCGGGCGGGGCGAGGGGCGCCTCGCCGTCCTGGGCCCAGGCGGCGGGCCCGGCCACGGCCACCACCAGCAGGGCGGCGAGACCGAGCGCCAGGCCGGCGCGGCGACGCCGGGAGCGGGAGGTGAGTCGGTGTGGGCTCACGCTCACCGTCCCGCGACCGGGGCGGGGGGCTGGGCCTGGAAGACCTCGGGTCCCAGCCGGATGCCCTCGGTCAGGAGCTTCTCGGCGAACTTGGGTCGGATCCCGGTGGGCTTGAGGGTGCCCCGGTAGCGACCCTGGTCGTCCACCCCGGCGGAGAAGTCGAACAAGAAGATGTCCTGGAGGGTGATGACGTCGCCCTCCATGCCCTGGACCTCGGTGATGTGGGTCACCCGACGGCTGCCGTCGCGGAGACGGGCGATCTGGATGATGAGGT
This sequence comes from Actinomyces sp., assembly GCA_003697065.1. Taxonomy (GTDB): domain Bacteria; phylum Actinomycetota; class Acidimicrobiia; order Acidimicrobiales; family Aldehydirespiratoraceae; genus J010. Next base: position 7,769 of record RFFY01000542.1, read on the forward strand.
CGACGGCCGAGGCCATCTGCTCCCGGATGGCCCGCACCGGCAGGTCGAAGCCCGCCATCAGGGTCAGGGTCTCGAGACGGCTCAGGGTGTCACGGGGGGTGTTGGCGTGGACCGTGGTGAGCGAACCGTCGTGGCCGGTGTTCATGGCCTGGAGCATGTCGAGGGCCTCGCCGGCACGGCACTCGCCGACCACGATGCGATCGGGTCGCATGCGCAGGGCGTTCTTGACGAGGTCGCGGATCGTCACCTGACCCCGGCCCTCGATGTTGGGCGGGCGGGACTCGAGGCACAGAACGTGGTCCTGGTGGAGCTGGAGCTCCTTGGCGTCCTCGATGGTGACGATGCGTTCCCCTTCGGGGATGAAGGACGACAACACGTTGAGGGTCGTGGTCTTACCGGTGCCGGTACCACCCGACACGATGATGTTGAGCCGGCCGACGACGCACGCCTGCAGGAAGCGGGCGGCGTTGGCGTCGAGGGTCCCGAACCGGATCAGGTCGTCGATGCCGAGGGGATCGGCCTTGAACTTGCGGATCGTGAGGTAGGGGCCGCCGATGGTCAGGGGCGGGATGACGGCGTTGACCCGCGATCCGTCGGGCAGGCGGGCGTCGCACATGGGGGTGGACTCGTCGATGCGACGGCCCACCTGGCCGACGATCTTGTCGATGATGCGGCGCAGGTGGGCCTCGTCGACGAAGGTGACGGGATCCTTTTGGATCTTGCCGCCCCGCTCCACGTACACCTGGTCGGGACCGTTCACCATGATCTCCGACACGTCGTCGTCGCGCAGGAGGGGGTCGATGGGGCCGTAGCCGAGGATGTCGTCGGAGACGTCCTGGATCAGCTGGGCCTTGTCGGCCGCCGACAGGGGCGCCCGTTCCTGGGCCAGGGCGGTCTGGAGCGCCTCGTGGACCTTGCGCCTCAGCTCCTCCTCCGACAGGCGACTGTCGTAGAGGATCGGGCCCAGTTCCTCGATGAGGCTGTGGTGGATCCGCTGGCGCAACTCGTCCAGGACGGGGTCGCGACGGCCGGCGATCCCCGTGCGCGCCTGGGCGGCGGCGGCCGCCGCGGCCAGACCACCACGACCGGAGGGCGCTCCCGGCGCCGCGCCGGCGCCCCCGGCGGCGGGCGGCGGAGGCGCGGCCGGCGTGCCGGAGTTCTGCACCTCGTGGAGTCGCTTGTACAGGGACATCGATCCTCCCGGGGTCACGCGGACCCGTCGAGTCGCTCGGGGCGGCACCCGGACCGCCCCGGGGGGCGGGCGCGGGTTCCGCTCACTTCCTCTTCTTCTTCTTGCCGCCCTCGGCACCGACCGGGGCGAACATGTCGGCGAGCCCCTGCAGGGCCTTGGCCACACCGGACCGGGCGGCGCTGTGGACGACCGGCACCCCCCGGTTCACGGCCTGGGGGACCACGATGTCGCTGGGGATCAGGGCGTCGGCGCTCACCTGGAGGGTCCGCTCGACCTCGCTCACGTCGAGCTTGACCTTCGAGTTCGCCCGGTTGAGGACGAGGTGGAGCTTCTCCATCTGGGTGTTCAGGAGGCGCAGGGTCTGGAGCCCGATCTTCACGTTCTTGATGTTGGGGATGTCCATGCCGGCCACGAGCAGGACGTCGTCGCTGATCTCGATCATCCCGAGCACGACGTCGTTGAAGTAGGCGGGCGTGTCGACCACCACGAAGGAGCAGAAGCGGCGCAGGACCTCGATGATCTGGACCATCTCGGCGGCGCCGATCTGGTCGGCGAAGGCGGGTTCGAGGGGCGCCGGCAGCACCAGCAGGCCGGAGGGCTCGTGGGTGATGAGCAGGCTGTGCAGGAGGCTCGGGTCGAGACGGTCGAGCGACGAGACGGCGTCGACGATCGTGTGCTGGGGCGACAGCTTGAGCATCACGGCGATGTCGCCGAACTGGAGGTCGGCGTCGACGAGACACACCGGCTTCTCGCTGCGTTCGGCGAGCACCACGGCGAGGTTGGCGGCGATCACCGACTTGCCGGCGCCGCCCTTGGTCGAAAAGACCGTCACCACGTGGGCCAGTTCGCCGTCGGCCTCCAGGACGGGATCGGCGGCCATGGGGGTGACGGGGGCGGCGGTCAGGGTCTGGGTGACCCGCCGGATGGCCTCGGCGAGCTGGGCGTCGTCGGGGGGCGCAGCGAGCACGTCCTTGACCCCGGCCCGCAGCGCCTGCTGGAGCAGGGCGGTCGTGAGCTCCTCGGTGACGAGGATGGCACCCAGCTCACGGCGGACCTGCAGGAGGCGTTCGACCGCGGCCAGGCTGCCGTCGCGGGCACACGAGGGCCCCAGGATCAGCACCACCGGTTCGCCGTTGAGATAGGGCAGGAGTTCGTCGACGACGCCGAAGTCGGCCACCCGGTCACCGAGTTGGACCTTCAGGCGGGAACGGGCGGCCGGATCGGGATCGATGACGACGATGTTCACGCCGGAGGGGGCCAGCGAGCCCCCGGGGGACCCGGCCGGCACGGCCGACTCGGGGGCCGGTCCGGGAGGCACCGATCCGACCGGAGGGGTACCGGCGAGGGCGCCGGCGTCGGGAACGGCCCCCGCCGGCGGAGTGCCGCCGAAGAGGACGCCTCCTGCGCCGACCGGTGCGCCGGACCCGCCGTCCACCGGCGCGTCGGCCCGGGGCATCAGGTCCTCGATGCCTCCGACGCCGGCGTCGTCGGTGAAGAAGCTCGACATGGTTCAGCCTCCCGTCGTGGCGACGGCGTCACCTTCGATGTAGCCGTCGGGTCCGTAGGGGGTCAGACGGCTCGGATCCTCCGCCGGGGTCGGGCCCTGCAGGTCGTCCTCGGTCAGGGCCGGCAGGGGCTCGGCCTGGTAGTCCTCGGGCAGCAGGGTGAGGTAGATGTCCTCGGGGGCGATCGAGGCGATGAGCTGGGCCGCCTCGTTCGGCACCATGAAGGTGATGGTCCCTCCCTGGGGGCTGAGGGTCTCCTCGGGGGCCTGCTCGCCGGGTTGGAGCTGGCGGCGGTCGCCGATGGCGAGGATCTCGACCCGCTGGAAGACGTAGCGGGCGGGCTGGGTGAAGGTGCAGTAGTCGGAGGGCTCGGTGATGCCGTCGTCGAGGAGGGGCGGTGCGCCGGTGTCCTCGCCACCGGCGGCGGTGGGCTGCTGCTGGCAGCCCTGGCCGTCGTGGACGACCATGAGGTTCACCTCGTCGCCGGGCTGGAGGAAGCCCCCCACCGCGCGGACCTGGTCGACCGACACCGAGATGGCGACGTTGCCCGACGGGACCTGGTCACGGAAGCTGAGCTGGACCACGGTCGGATCCACGAACAGGCCGTCGACGATGATCTGGTTGGCGGGGATGTCGTTGAGGGCGACCAGACCCGCCAGCTGATCGGTCTGCTCGGGCGGGATGAAGGTGGCGGGGCGGATCTCGAGGGGGATCTCCTTGACCTCCATGGCGGCCAGGGCGTCGGTGGCGGGCGTCCCCTCGGGGATGTCGCGGGCCGCCATCAGGACCTCGACGGGTTGGGCGTCCTTGTAGACGTCGTCCTCGATTCCCCGGACGTAGTTCAACAGGGCGAAGGCGGCGAAGGCGCCGAGGGCGATGGCGCCGACCAGGATCAGCGTCCTACGTGAGCTCACGGGAACCTCGATGTGGGAGACGAACGACTGCGGTCACCCCATCGGCCGTCCGGTCACCCGAGTTGAGGCATACGACCCAGGACCTCGGGCCCGCCGTCCGGTTCGCCCGCACCCCCGGCGGCCGGCGGCAACCGGCCCCGGACGCGCCGGGAGGGCGCCGACAAACGGCGCCCTCCCGCTCGTGCGTTCTCGTCCCGTCGGGGCGGCGCCGGGCCGCCCTCAGCGCGATCAGGCCTCGTCGACCACCTCGGCGCCCTCGGCGTCGCCCGACCCGGCGTCGGCGGCCTCGGCGTCGGCGTCGACCACCTCGACGACCTCCTCGATGACCTCGACGTACTCGTACTCGGTGCCGTCCTCGGCGACGGCGGTGGTACCGGCCTCGCCCTCGGCGTAGTACTCGGCCCACGCCTGCTGGCCCTCGGAGGCCTCGACGACCTCGGCGGCGACCTCGGCCTCGGGCTCGGTGCCACCACCGATGTAGTTGCCCTCGTCGTCGTAGGCGTGCTCGCCGAAGTGCTCCTGGTACTCGGCGGCGACCTCGCCACCCTCGGCGGCCTGCTTGATCGAGAGGCTGATCCGGCGGCGCTGGAGGTCGAGGTCGATGATCTTCACCCACAGCTCCTCGCCGGGGGTGACGACCTGCTCGGGCAGATCGACGTGGTGGGCCGACATCTCCGAGATGTGGACCAGACCCTCGATGCCGTCGCCCACCTGCACGAACGCCCCGAACGGGACGAGCTTGGTGACCCGCCCGTAGACGAGCTCGCCGACCCGGTGGGTGGAGGCGAACTCCTGCCACGGATCCTGCTGGGTGGCCTTCAGCGACAGGCTGATCCGCTCGCGCTCGAGATCGACCTCGAGCACCTCCACCTCGACCTCGTCGCCGACCGACACCACCGAGCTGGGGTGGTCGACGTGCTTCCACGACAGCTCCGAGACGTGGATGAGGCCGTCCATGCCGCCCAGGTCGACGAAGGCACCGAAGTTGACCACCGACGACACGACGCCCTTGCGCCGCTCGCCCGGCTTGAGGTTGTCGAGGAAGGCCTCGCGCTGCTCGCGCTGGGTCTCCTCGAGCCAGGCCCGGCGGGAGAGCACGACGTTGTTGCGGTTCTTGTCGAGCTCGATGATCTTGGCCTCGAGCTCGCGCCCCACGTAGGGCTGGAGGTCGCGCACCCGGCGCAGCTCGACGAGGGACGCCGGCAGGAAGCCCCGCAGGCCGATGTCGAGGATCAGGCCGCCCTTGACGACCTCGATGACGGGGCCCTTGACGACACCGTCCTCCTCCTTGATCTTCTCGATCGTGCCCCAGGCCCGCTCGTACTGGGCCCGCTTCTTGGACAGGATCAGACGCCCATCCTTGTCCTCCTTGGTGACGACCAGGGCCTCGATGCGGTCGCCCAGCGACACCACCTCGGAGGGGTCGACGTCGTTGCGGATCGACAGCTCACGGGCGGGGATGACGCCCTCGGACTTGTAGCCGATGTCGAGAAGGACCTCGTCCTTGTCGACACGCACCACCGTGCCCTCGACGATCTTGCCCTCCTCGACCTCGACGAGGGTCGAGTCGTAGGCGTGGTCGAGATCGATGTCACCGAGGTCGTCCTCGACGATCTGGCGGGGGATGTACTGGCCGTCCTCGGTGAAGGTGCCCATCTCGGGCGTGGGCGGCAGGGTGGCGGTCGGGGTCTGGTCGGACACGGTCTTCTTCTCTGGGATACGGATGGGAACGGGCGGCTCCACCGGGCGGGCCGGAGCCCGACCGGCGCCCCGTGGGGCGCGGGCCGCGTCGCCGCTGGCGACCCCCCAACGCTACCCGGCGCCGGGACGGGCGGCACCCCGTGGCGCCGGGCACCTCAGGTGCCGAGGGCGCGAGTCGGTGCGGTGGCGCCCCCGTCGGGACGCCGGGCCACCACGAGGAACTCGGGCGATGTCACATCAGGTGCACGAGGGCCCCACCGACCGGGCTCGACCGAGCGCATCTCGACCACCTCCAGGTCCGCCAGGCGAGCCGCGAGACGCAGCTCACGCGGGGTGAAGCAGCTCGTCCACAGGTCGGCCTCGCGCTCGGTTCCGTCGGGTGAACGGATGACGGTCCGCTCGTGGTGCACCCCCCGGTCGGCGTCGAAGGCCGAGACCTCGGTCAGGTCGCGGACCTGGAGATAGGCGTTGAAGGCGGTCACGAGCAGGCGACCCCCGGGTCGCAGCACCGCCGCGCACCGGCGGAGGATCTCGACGTCGCCCCCCAGGGGTGACCCGTCGTCGGCCGGCCCGCCCTGGAGCCCGAAGGCGCCCTGGCACACCGAGATCACGGCGTCGTAGCCGCCGGCGGCGCCCAGACCGACGGCGGCAAGGGCGGCGGCGGACAGACGCCGGGCGTCGAGGCGGGCGACCCGCACGCCCGCCACACCGGCGGCTCGGGCCGCCGCCACGAAGGTCTCGCTGACGTCGATCCCGTCGACCCGGATCCCCCGCCGGCCGAGCTCGTGGGCGTGACGCCCGGGACCGCAACCCACGTCGAGGACCCGGTCGCCGGGGGCGAGACGGCACAGCTCCGTGATGGCGTCGACCTCGCGGCGGGTGCCGCGGGTGAACGAGTAGCGCAGATAGGCGGTCCCGAGGTGGTCGGCGAGAGGCTCGAACCAGTGGCGGTCCGTGCCGGGGTCGTCGCCGGGACCGTCAGCCCTTGGCATCGGCCCAGGTCCGCCCCACCGACAGGGCCACGGCGAGGGGCACCCGCAACTCGAAGGCGTCCTCCATGGTGCGCCGCACCAGGTCGCTGGCGGCGTCGACCTCCTCGTCGGGCACCTCGACCAGGATCTCGTCGTGGACCTGGAGCACGATCCTCGAGCGCATCCCGCCCTCCTCCAGGGCGGCGTCCAGGCGCACGAGAGCCACCTTGAAGATGTCGGCGGCCAGGCCCTGGATGCCGGCGTTCATGGCCTGGCGCTCGGCGGCCTGGCGGAGGCGGGGGTTGGGCGAGCGCAGTTCGGGGATGCGACGGCGGCGCCCGAAGAGGGTCTCGGTGTAGCCGCGCTCGCGGGCCTCGGCCACGGTGCGTTCCATGTAGTCCTTCACCGCTGGGAAGGCGGCGAAATAGGCGTCGAGGATCTCGGCCGCCTCGCTGGTGGGGATGCCGAGGCGCTGTCCCAGCCCGTAGGCCTCCATGCCGTAGGCGAGCCCGTAGGACACCATCTTGGCCTTCGAGCGCTCCTCGACCCCCACCTGCTCGGGCGGGATGCCGAAGACCCGCGCCGCAGTGGCCGTGTGGATGTCGTCGCCCGCCTCGAAGGCGGCGATCAGTCCCGGATCCTCGGCCAGGTGGGCGATGCAGCGCAGCTCGATCTGGTCGTAGTCGGCGACGAGGAGCTGGTGCCCGTCGGGAGCGACGAAGGCGGAACGGAAGACCCGTCCACGCTCGGACCGGACGGGGATGTTGTGGAGATTCGGGGCGTCGGAGCTGAGACGCCCGGTGCGGGCCACCGTCTGGTTGAAGGTGGCCCGGATGCGGTTGCCCGGACCCACGGCGGCGAGGAGACCCTCGCCGTAGGTGGAGCGGAGCTTTTCGACCTCGCGGTACTCGAGGAGATGGTCGACGATGGGGTGCTCGCCGCGGAGCTTCTCGAGGGTCTGGGCGTCGGTCGAGTAGCCGGTCTTGGTCTTCTTCTGGGGGGTCAGGCCGAGCTCGTCGAAGAGGACCTCGCGCAGCTGCTTGGTGGAGTTGACGTTGAACTCGTGTCCGGCGTCGGCGATCACCAGGGCGCGGAGGCGCTCGGCCTCGGCCTCGAGTTCGTCGCGGATGCGACGCAGGACGTCGGGATCGACCCCGATGCCGACGTGCTCCATCTTGGCGAGGACCCGCACGAGGGGGATCTCGATCTCGTCGTTGAGACGGATCAGGCCCTGGGCGTCGAGGGCCTCGCGTAGGGGACCGACCAGACGGTCGACGGCGAGGGCGGCCCGGGCGGCCTCGAGGGCGGGGTCGACCCCGCCACCGTCGAGGTCGAGCTGGCCCTCGGGTGGTCCGGCGTCGGGGAGTTCGAGACCCGTCAGTCGTGTCAGGACCTCAGCCAGGGCGTCGCGGGTGTCGGCGGGGTCGAGTAGGTACACGGCGATGCGGACGTCGTCGTGGAGGGTCCGGATGTCGACCCCACGGGCGAGGAAGTGACGCAGGACGCTCTTGACGTCGTAGCCGGCCAGGGGCCGCCCACCGGCCGCGCCGAGGTCGGCGACGGCCGCCAGGACGTCCTCGTCGTCGAGGAGCGGACCGGGAACGACGACAACGTCGGCATCGGCGGGATCGCGCACCACGGCCAGTCCCTCGCCGGGCCCGCCCGCCGAGACGCCGACCGCCAGGGGACCCTCACCAGCGGCCAGGGTGCGGAGAGCGTCGGCGGCCTCGGCGGCGGTCTCGAGCAGGGTCACCTCGGCTTCGAGGACCCGGGCGCCGCCACCCTGGTCGTCGCCGAGGACCTCGGCCAGGCGGTCGTGCAGGGACCGGAACTCGAGGAAGTCGAACAGCTCGCGCAGGCGCTCCCGGTCGATCTCCCCCCACACGAGCTCGTCGAGGTCGACGTCGAGGTCGACGTCGCGCACCGGCGCCATGAGGCGGACGTTGGCGCGGACCCGCTCCTCGTTGGCGGCCAGGTTCTCGCGCAGCTTGGGGGTGAGCTCGTCGAGGTGGGCGTAGATGCCGTCGACGTCGCCGTAGGTGTTGACGAGGCGGGCGGCCGTCTTCTCCCCCACGCCGGGAACGCCGGGCAGGTTGTCGGAGGTGTCGCCCCGCAGGGCGGCGTAGTGGAGGTAGTCGGCGGGGGCGACACCGGTGCGCTCCCGGATGCCGGCCTCGTCGTAGAGCACGTAGTCGGACACGCCCCGCCGGTTGTACAGCACCCGGACGTGGGGATCCTCGACGAGCTGGTAGGCGTCGCGGTCGCCGGTGACGATTATCACGTCGTCGCCCCGGTCCCGGGCCCGGGTGGCGAGGGTGGCGATGATGTCGTCGGCCTCGAAGCCGGGCTTCTCGAGGGTCGGGATGGCCATGACCTCGAGGACCTCGCGTACCAGGCCCATCTGCTGGCGGAGGATGTCGGGGGCCGCCTCGCGGTTCGCCTTGTAGGTGGGCTCGGCCTCGTGGCGGAAGGTGGGCTCGGACCGGTCGAACGCCACGGCGATGCGATCGGGCCGGTGGTCACGCAAGAGGTTGATGAGCATGGAGGTGAAGCCGAAGACGGCGTTGGTCACCTGGCCCGAGGCTGTCGCCAGATCGGTGGGCAGGGCGTAGAACGCCCGATAGGTGAGGGAGTTGCCGTCGACGAGCATCACGGTGGCCACGGGCCGGACCCTACCGTGCGGCGCCGGGGGCGGCGCCGGTGATTCAGGGGGCCAGACGCCCCTCGATCACGTCGACGGCGACCTCGCGCATGGGCCGCCGGGTGGACATCGCCGTGCGCTGCACGAAGCGGAAGGCGTCGGCCTCGCTGAGGCCGTGCTCGTCCATGAGGCGCCCCTTGGCCCGGTCGACGAGCTTGCGGGTCTCGAAGCGCTGCTCGAGATCGTCGACCTGCTCCTCGAGGGCCCGGAACTCGCGGAAGCGGGCGAGGGCCAGCTCGATGGCGGGGACGAGATCGTCGCGCTGGTAGGGCTTGACCAGGTAGGCCATGGCACCCGCCTCACGGGCCTCCTCGACGAGGTCGCGCTGGCTGAAGGCGGTCAGGACGACCACGGCCGTGCGCCGCCCCTCGGTGATGCGCCGGGCGGCGGCGAGACCGTCGACGCCGGGCATCTTGATGTCGAGGAGGACGACGTCGGGGGCGAGCTCCTCCACCAGGGCGACGGCCTCGTCGCCGGCGCCGACGTCGCCGAGCACCTCGTAGCCCTCGGCCCGCAGGGTCTCGACGAGGTCGAGCCGGATGATCGACTCGTCCTCGGCGACGACGACGGTGACCGGGCGGCCCTCGCTCTCCGCCGGCGCGCTCATGTGTCCCCCAGGCGGTCGAGGAGTGCGTCCTGGTCGGCCTCGAGGCGGGCGATCCGGGCGGCGAGGTCCCCGCGGTGGCGCCGGAGGGCCTCGGCATGGCGGGCGGCCTGGCGGTGCTCGCGATCGGCGAGGGGGGTCTCGGACACGAGGGCCCGCAGGCGGGCGTCGTCGGCCTCGCTCTCGAGCTGGAGGAGCTGTTCGTCGGTGACGCGGAGGTCCTCGCGCAGGGCGCGGAGCTGGGACGAGATGTCACGCAGGCGTCGTTCGATCAGGGGCCGGGCCACGGGCGTCAGTGTAGGACGCCCTCCCGCGGTGCCGGGACGGCGGGCCGTGGGGCAAGCTGGCCGGGTGCGCCTCCTCGGTGTGACCCTCCTCGTCGCCGTCGTCACCGCCGCCTGCGGCGGCTCCTCGGGCGACGCCGCCGGGTGCACGGAGCTGCGCGAGCCTCCCGACCCGGCGAGCGTCCTGCACGTCACCGACCCCGACGCCGTGACCTATCGCACCGACCCGCCCACCTCGGGGCCCCACGTCGGCGTCGCCGCCCCCCGCGGGATCCAGTCCGCGCCCCTGCCCCCGGCCGTGCAGGTCCGGGCACTCGAGGCCGGCGAGATCGTGGTCCAGTACACCGACGAGGTCGACGCCACGACCGTCGAGGCCCTCGAGGCCCTGGTCGACGGGCACGACGACATCGTGGTGGCACCCGCCGACGCCCTGCCCGCACCCCTCGTGGCGACGGCCTGGTCCTGGAAGCTGACGTGTCCCGTTCCCGACGACGACTCGGCGCGGACCGCCCTCGTCGAGCGCCTGGTCGCCTTCACCGAGCGCACGGCGGCGGCTCCCGGCACCGACTGAGACCCCGGGGGGTCGGTCGCCGGTCGTGGGGGGGTCGGGCGTCGGGGGTCAGCGATGACGGCACCCCTGTGCCCCTTCGCGACGAGCGCACCGTCGGCGTCGAACGCCCGGGCCGGTGGGACATCGAGGAGCACCAACCCATCGCCGTCGACGAGCCGTACCGACCCATCACCGGGTCCGACACGTCACGACGAAACCCCGTCGACAGAGACCGCCTCAGAACCACCAGCCACCCCAACTCGACGAGCGCAAACCCGATCACACCGACGGGAGCGAACACGTCAGCCACGGTCAGCCCAGGCGCTACAGCCGCCACTCCGCCCGCGAGATCGTCCCGGCCGATGCCGCGGGACCCAGCGGTCCTTCGCACCGCTCTCATGGTGCTCGACGGGTCGGCGGGCGCCCGGGACCACGTGAGAACCTGAGTGACCGGGTTGCTTCCCACTCACCGGGTCGCTAGTATCGAACATATGTTCGCTTCCGGTGTGCTCGAGCGGTCCCGTCCCGTCGACGGCGCGGCCTGCGTAGCGGACGCGGCCGGCGCGCCGGATCCGGTGGCGGGCCTGGTCGAGGCGGCCGGCGTGGTGGCGGGTGTGGACGTGACCGGCTGGGGTCGGCGGCGGCTGGTGGAGTTGTTGGAAGCGGTGGCGGCCCTGGAGGCGGCGTGTGCCGCGGTGCGGGTGCAGGCCACCGCCGCCATCGACACCCTGGGCGACAGCGGCGCCGATGGTGTGTCGTCGTGGAAGACGATCTCGGGGTGCTCCGAGCGCGAGGCGCGGCGCGCCAAGAAACGCGCCGCGGTGTTGGGCGACATGCCGGCGGTCACCGATGCCTTGTCTGCGGGCCGGTTGAACCCGGAGACC
>RFFY01000543.1 GCA_003697065.1 Actinomyces sp.
CCGGCACCGGCCGACCCGACGAGTGCGAGGCCGGTGGCGCCGAGGGGCTCGGCCACCGCCTCGGCGAGATAGGCGGCCATCGTGAGTCCCGTGCGGGCGGCCACGAGGTCGGCGACCATGTCGTAGGCGGCCGTCGAGTAGATGCGCCGGGTGCGCGGAGGCGCCATCTGGCGGCGCTCGTCGGGGGCGATCCCCCCGGCGTGGCACAGGAGATCGGCGACGGTCGCGCCGGCGGGGGTGACCACCTCCTCGAGGTCGAGGGATCCCTCCTCGTGGGCGACGAGAACGGCGAGGGCGGTGGCGGGCTTGGTGACCGACGCCAGCTCGTAGACGACGTCGCCCGGACCGCGGCGGGCCACCACCTCGTCGCCGACCATGACAGCGGCGCTGACCGTTCGGGCGGGCCAGGTGTCGACGAGGGCGAGGGGGTCCACCGGCCCCGACGCTACCCGGGCCCGCTCGGCCCCCGGTCGCCGGGGTCCGTGGGACCCCCCGGGGAGGAGCGCGGAGGACTAGCGTGGCGACGATGTTCGACGGGCTGAGCGTGAGCTCCACCAACCGGGTCACCCGGACCTTCGCCTTCATCGATCTGTCCGGTTTCACCGCCTTCACCGACAACCAGGGCGACGACCGGGCCGTCGAGGTGCTCAGCCTGTTCCGCCACGCCGTGCGCACGGTCGCCTCGGCCCGTGGGGTGCGCGTGGCCAAGTGGCTCGGTGACGGGGCCATGCTCGTGGCCGTCGAACCCGAGACGGTCATGGAGGCCGTCGTCGACATCGAACGTCGCATCGACGAGTCGGGATCGCCTCTGCCCCTGCGGGCCGGCGTGTCGACCGGTGACGTCATCTTGTTCGAGGGCGACGACTACATCGGCCAGGCCGTGAACGTGGCGGCGCGCCTGTGCGACGAGGCCCGCCCCCACGAGGTCCTCGCTCCCGAGTCGAGCGTCTCGTCCCTGCTCGTCAACATCGACGTCGAACGGCTCGGCCCCCGGGAGATCCCCGGTCTCGAGGAGCCGGTCAGCCTGGTGTCGCTCGGTGCTCGCCGCCACCGTCACGACGGCTCGGGCGTCGAGGCCGGCAACGCCGACGCGGCCGGGGTGTGACACCGACGTCGGGACCACGGCGGGAGCGGCCGGGGAGCCTCACCGCCTTCGAGGAGGCGGTGGCGGCGGTGCTGGGTCGTCTCGGACCCGGCGACGTCGTCACCTACGGGGAGGTGGCCGCCGAGGCGGGCCATCCCGGCGCCCACCGCGCCGTGGGCTCCTTTCTCGCCCGCGGGGGAGCCGCCGGCCTCGACCTGCCCTGGTGGCGGGTGGTGACCGCCACCGGTCGCCTGGTGCCGGGTCACGAGGTCGACCAGGCACGGCGTCTGCGGGCCGAGGGCATCGACGTGGCCGGGGGACGGGTGACGCGGCGGCCATCCCCGGGTGACGGAGCGGCCCCGGTATCCTGAATCCGGCGGCGGGCCGACCCGGCCGCCGCGTCCTCCATCGTCCCGGCCTCGCCCTGTGGTGCCCGGGACACCCCTGACATGACAGACACCGCATCACCGTCCCGTCCCACCGACGACGACACCGCCCCCGTCGACGTGACCTTCGCCGACCTCGGTCTCGACCCCCGCATCGTCGCCGCTCTCGCCGAGCGGGGTATCGAGCGTCCCTTCCCCATCCAGGCCCTGACCATCCCCGACGCCCTCGCCGGGCGTGACGTGTGCGGCAAGGCCAAGACCGGCTCGGGCAAGACCCTGGCCTTCGGGCTGCCCGTCCTGCAGCTCCTGCGCCCGGCCGAGCCGCGCCGCCCCACCGCCCTGGTCCTCGTTCCCACCCGTGAGCTCGCCGTCCAGGTCGAGCGCGAGCTCGAGCCGGCCGCCCGGGCCCTGGGCCGCCGGACCCTCGCCGTCTACGGCGGTGCCTCCATCGAACCCCAGATCGAGGCCCTGGCGGCCGGGATCGATCTCGTGGCCGCCACGCCGGGGCGCATGATCGACCTCATCGAACGCCGGGCCGTGTCGGTCGCCGACCTCGCCCATGTCATCGTCGACGAGGCCGACCGGATGGCCGACATGGGCTTCCTGCCCCAGGTCGAGTGGATCCTGCGCAACGTCGAGGGCGAGCACCAGACTCTCTTGTTCTCCGCCACCCTCGACGGTGCGGTCAACTCTCTCATCCGGCGCTACCAGCACGATCCGGTGATGCACGAGGTGGCATCCCGGGAGGTGACGGTGGCCGAGATGACCCACCGCTTCCTGCTCGTACACCAGATGGACAAGGTGAAGGTGGTCGCCGCCATCGCCGCCGGGGCCGGTCGGACCCTCGTGTTCAGCCGCACCAAGGCGGGCGCCGACCGTCTGGCCCGCGCCCTCGGCGAGCTCGGGGTGCGGGCGGCCGCCATCCACGGCGATCTCCGCCAGTCCCAGCGCGAGAAGGCCCTGCGCGACTTCACCCGGGGCAAGCTCCCGGTACTGGTCGCCACCGACGTGGCGGCCCGGGGGATCCACGTCGACGACGTCGACGTGGTCGTCCAGTACGACCCGCCCCAGGACCACAAGACCTACCTGCACCGGGCGGGCCGCACCGCCCGTGCCGGCGAGAAGGGTCTCGTCGTCACCTTGTCCCTGTGGGATCAGGAGCTCGAGATCCGCCAGCTCCAGCGCCGCATCGACCAGGTCCAACCCATCGTGGAGATGTTCTCCAACGACCCGCGCCTGGCCGATCTCGCCGCCTGGGACCCCACCGGCGACTGAGCCGCGGGCCGTGGCGGTGACCCCGGCGGCTGACCCCCTGGTGCGGGTCGCCCGTCGGCTCGTCGCCGACCACCCGACGCCCGGCGACGCCGTGGCCGCCGCCACCGTGGTCGTGGCCCGCCGACGCGGCCTCGATCCCGCGCCCTTCCTCGCCGCCCTCCCCGCCGGGGCCCGTCCGGCGGTGCCCG
>RFFY01000544.1 GCA_003697065.1 Actinomyces sp.
CCCACCTGGATGGTGATCTCCACCAGATCTCTTCCGCAGCTCGGGCAGGGTGTCGCGGCCATGATCACACTCCGTGTCGGACACGGACCCATCGGCCGCTGACCGTGGTTGATTAGGACGCTCCGTGGAGAAAGTGGCCACGTGTTGCGGTTTCCCCGGCAGGGCCGTGGCTCACCGACCGAGCAGGAGCACCACCGTCACCGTGTTGAACGCCACATGCGACCACACGGCGGGTGCCAGGCGGCCGGTCCCCTCCCGCCACCCGGCGTGGGCCAGACCCACGACCACCAGGGCCGGCAGCTGCACCAGCTGGAAATGGCTCGCCGCGAACACCAGCGACGAGACGACGACCGCCGCCGGGACACCGACACCGTCGCGCAGAGCGCCGTGAAGCAGTCCCCGGAAGAACACCTCCTCGACCAGGGGCGCGCCGACGACGGTGATGATCACCAGCGCCACCACGTCGACGGGGCCGTCGACGCGACCCACCAGGGAACGGGCCGGCGCCTCGACGTCGAGCTCACCGAAGGCCCAGAAGATGGGGACGTACACGGCCGGCACGACGAGGAGCTGGAGGACGACACCCGACGCCGTCCCCCACAAGATGTCGCCCCGCCGGGCGCTCCAGGCCAGGTGACGGCGGGCATCGAGCCCCCGTCGCCGCCCCCACCACACGGGCGCCAGCAGGCCCGCCCACAGGGGGATCTGCAGCACCGCCAGCACGGCGAGACCGGGCCGGCGGACGTCGAGGTGTCCGAGGGCGACCCGCATGGCGGCGTCGCCGACCGCGGCCCCCCGGGCACCGAGCTCGGCGACGTCGTAGCCACCGGCGGCCAGCACCGCCGCCCCCACGACACCGCTGGCGACCACGCCGGCGACGAGCCCGGCGACGCTCCAGGCCAGGCGCTCGCCGGCGGTCGGGGTCGCCACCACCTCAGGGAGCGACGCCGGCCATGGCCGAACGTCGATCACGCAGCTCCCAGCCCCGCGGAACGGCGAAGCGGGCCGCGTGGGCGGCACACAGATCGTGGTCGGCGGGGTGGGGGTCGTCGGCGAGGTCCGACAGCCACACGACCCGCCGGTCATACGAGTAGGCGAGGGTCACACAGGCCGGGTCGCCACAGGCGGGGCGTGCACAGCGGCGGATCACGGTCGCTGACCCTAGCGGGCCCGACCGACGCCGGGGTGAACGGGTGGCCCGGAGCGGCGACCGCTCGCCCCACGGGGGCCACTACCCTGATTCCATGGCACCGACCCCGCCGCCCCCGCCTCCGCCCCCGCCGAAGCGAGACGACCGGCGCCGGCCCCCGGGGCCCGTCCGGCCCGGTGAGGGGTGGTCGCGCTACGCGGTGTGGATCCTCCTCGGCGCCGTCCTCGCCATCTTCCTCGTCGCCACCCTGTTGCCCACCAGCAGTGGCGAACAGATCGCCTACAACGACTTCCTGGCGCGTGTGACCGACGG
>RFFY01000008.1 GCA_003697065.1 Actinomyces sp.
CGTGGAGGTCGGCCAGACCCAGATGGAGAAGTGCAGCGAGGCGCTCGGGGTCCATCATCGGCGTGTCGGCGCGGTGCCACGACCACTTGAGCCGGCTGGAACGGACGGCCCAGACGGGGTGGGCCGCTTCGGGAGGCCGGGCGCGGCGCTGGTAGCGTCCCGATCAGGACAACGAAGTTCGAACCGCGGGAGATCACCATGAACGACCCCGTCCGCGTCGCCGTCACCGGCGCTGCCGGCCAGATCGGCTACAGCCTCCTCTTCCGGATCGCCAGCGGGTCGATGCTCGGCCCCGACCAGCCCGTCCACCTCTCCCTGCTCGAGATCCCTCCCGCCATGGGAGCCCTCGAGGGGGTGGTGATGGAACTCGACGACTGCGCCTTCCCCCTGCTGGCGGGGGTGGACACCAGCGACGATCCCGGCACCGCCTTCGACGGCGCCCAGATCGCCCTGCTCGTCGGCTCTCGTCCCCGCACCAAGGGGATGGAACGCAAGGACCTGCTCGAGGCCAACGGTGCCATCTTCACCGTCCAGGGCAAGGCCCTCAACGACAACGCCGCCGACGACATCCGCGTGCTCGTGGTGGGCAACCCGGCCAACACCAACTGCCTCATCGCCATGAACAACGCGCCCGACATCCCCCGCGACCGGTTCACGGCCATGACCCGTCTCGACCACAACCGGGCCAAGGCTCAGCTGGCGAAGAAGACCGGGGCCGCCGTGTCCGACGTGACCCGCATGACCATCTGGGGCAACCACTCGGCCACCCAGTATCCCGACGTGTTCCACGCCCGGGTGGCGGGCCGTCCCGCCGCCGAGCTGGTCGACGTCGAGTGGATCGAGTCGACCTTCATCCCGACCGTGCAGCAACGGGGGGCGGCCATCATCGAGGCCCGGGGTGCCTCGAGCGCCGCCAGCGCCGCCAACGCCGCCGTCGACCATGTGCGCGACTGGATGCTCGGCACGCCCGCCGACGACTGGGTGTCGATGGCCATCTGCTCCGACGGGAGCTACGGGGTGGACGAGGGGCTCATCTCCTCGTTCCCCGTGACCTGCAGCGAGGGCCGCTACGAGATCGTCCAGGGTCTCGACATCGACGACTTCTCGCGTCAGCGCATCGACGCCAGCGTCGCCGAGCTCGAGTCCGAACGCGACACCGTGGTCGGCCTGGGTCTCATCTGAGAGCCGGGGTGACGCCCCGGTGCCCGAACTCCCCGAGATCCGCGCCCACGCCGAACGGCTCACGGCGCGTTACGC
>RFFY01000545.1 GCA_003697065.1 Actinomyces sp.
GGGGCGAAGCTAGTGCGGGCCGCCGGGAGGCGGAAGTCCCGGCCCGGTTCCCTTCTCCTAGGATCCCGCCGTGTCGATCCCCGGACCCGCCCGCCGCGTCCTGCACGTGTGCTGGTGCTGCGACGACGCCGACGAGGTCGAGGATCTGATGGTGGCGGGCCTGGGTCTGCGTCCGGTGATGCGCACCGACGGGCGGCCCGCCGACGGTGCCGTCCTCGGCTTCGCGGGTCGGACGATCCGCTCCGTGGGCGACTTCGTCACCGACGCCCGGGGTCCCCGGGTGGCCCCGATGATCGAGATCCAGGCCTGGATCGATCCTCCCCCGCGTGGACGGCCCGGAGACGATCCCTTCGCCGTGGGTATCCGGGCGCTCGGCGTGACCGTGGCGGACGTCGACGCGGCGGCCGCCGGCCTCGTCGCCCGGGGCGGCCGCGTCGCGTCGCGTGACGAGAGCACCGGACGGACGGTGGTGGTCGAGCCGGGCGGCGTGACCCTCGATCTCGACCCTCCGGCGGCGTCGGGGACGCGGGAGACCCGCCTCGCCCACCTGAGGGTGACGGTGACCGATCTCGCCGCCTCACGCTCCTTCGCCGAGCGGCTCGGCTTCGTCGTGATCGGCGACGACCCCGTGGACGACGGACGCTCGGTGGGGGTGCCGGGCCCCGTGCGGGGTCGGCGTCTGCGCCTGCGCGTGGCCGAGGAGCCCTTCGAGCTCCACCTCCACGCCTGGGCCGACCCGCCGGCGACGGGCCGCCACCCGGCGCCGGCCAACCAGCGGGGCCTGTACCGGGCGGCCCTGCGGGTCGACGACCTCGACGCGGCCCTGGCGGCCGTCACCGCCGCCGGCGTCGCCGTCACCCGCGGACCCCTGTCGGTACCGATGCCGGGCACAGGGCTGCCCGATCTGCGGGTCGCCTTCGTCACCGACCCCGACGGCGTGCCCTACGAATTCGTCGAGCGACCCGCCGCCGTGTTTCGCTGAGTGCCGTGCACCTGGCCTTCACCACCATGAACACCGCCACCGAGGTGCGCCCCGACCTCCTCGCCCGGGCCCTCGAGGAGCGCGGCTACGAGGCCCTCTTCTACGGGGAACACCCCCAGATCCCCGTCGCCCGGCGCACCCCCTATCCCGCCGGCGGAGAGATGCCCGACCTGTACCGGCACATGATGGATCCCTTCGTCGGCCTCACCCTGGCCGCCTCGGCCACCCGGCGCCTGCGCCTGGGCACCGGGGTGTGCCTCGTGCTCGAGCACGATCCCTTCGTGTTGGCCAAGACGGTGGCGAGCCTCGACGTCGTGTCCGGAGGGCGGGTCCTGTTCGGGGTGGGCGTGGGCTGGAACGTCGAGGAACTCGCCGTGCACCGCCCCGACCTGCCCTGGAGCCGGCGCCACCGGGCCGCCGCCGACACCGTGGCCGCCCTACGGGCCCTGTGGACCGACGAGGAGGCGAGCCACGAGGGCACCCACGTGCGCTTCGAGCCCGTCTGGTCCTTCCCCAAACC
>RFFY01000546.1 GCA_003697065.1 Actinomyces sp.
CCGCCCTCCTCGAGGCCCTCGACACCGGCGAGCTCGACCCCGCCGGCGCCGACCGGGTGTGCGCGGCCGCTGCCGACGCCTCCCCCTTCCCCACCCACCGCGACACCGACCCGCCCCTCGACGAGATGGCACCGGCCAGCGCCCTCGACGTGCTCCGCCGAGCGGTCGCCGAGCGCTGGCCCACCGGGCGCCTGGCCGACGAGCTGGCGCTCCGCCGCCGCGCCCGACGCCCCTAGCCTGACGCGGTGCACCTCGTCCCCGCCCCCGCTGCCGCCACCGGCCGCGACTTCGTGGAGCTCGACGTTCCGGCGGGGGCGTGGGTCGCCCTTCTCGCCGTCCTCGCGGTGATGCTGGCCGTCGATCTCCTCCGCCACCGCGACGACCACGAACCGACACCACGCGAGGCCCTGGGCGAGACCCTGGCCTGGGTCGCCTGCGGTCTGGCCTTCGCCGGCGTCGTCGCCATCGCCTACGGGTCCCGCGCCAGCGGCGAGTACCTGGCGGGCTATCTCATCGAGAAGTCGCTGAGCGTCGACAACGTCTTCGTGTGGTCGGTGCTGTTCACGACCCTCGCCATCCCTCTGCGCTACCAGCATCGGGTCCTGTTCTGGGGAATCTTCGGGGCTCTGGTTCTTCGCCTGTCCTTCATCGTGGTGGGCACCGCTCTCATCGACCGCTTCTTCTGGCTCCTCGTCGTGTTCGGCGTCTTCCTCGTCGTCACGGGCGTGCGGGTCCTACGTCATCGCCCCGACGAGGGTGAGGGATCAGCGGCCCGCGCACTCGGTCTGGTCCGACGGGTGATGCCCGTGTCCACCGAGTACGACGGCCACGCCTTCACGACCCGCCGCCACGGCCACCGGGTCGCCACTCCCCTGCTGGCGGCCCTGGTGGTGATCGAGTTGACCGACGTCGTGTTCGCCCTCGACTCGGTGCCGGCGGTGCTGGCCGTCTCCCACGAACCCTTCCTGGTGTTCGCCTCCAACGCCTTCGCCATCGTCGGTCTGCGAGCCATGTACTTCCTCCTCGCCGCCGCCCGCCA
>RFFY01000547.1 GCA_003697065.1 Actinomyces sp.
CAGCAGACGACACCCAGGTCGGCGGCACCCGCGGCCACGCGGGTGGCGACGGCCCGGCCCACGTCGGGCCAGGGTTCGTCGGCCGACACGAGGGCGACCTCGTGGCCGCGTGTCCTCAGGTGGTCGCACAGGGCCCGGGTCACCGGTGTGGTCTCGTCGGTCCCGACGGCGATGCGCATGCCCGGAGACTAACGAGACGGGCCCGCCAGGAGGGCTTCACCCGAACTTCCCGTCCCCGTCCAGGCCGGATCGAGCGCCGACGCCCGCACCGACGTCGCCGGCGGACCCGCCCCCGGCGTCGCCTCGATCTCCCACAGCAGGGCGGGCCGGGCGCCGTGCCAGCGCAGCGAGAACGACACCCGGCCCCCGCGCGTGCAGAGGCCCCGGACGTCGACGGGACCTCCCGCCCACGCCCCCTGCCAGCCCGGGAGCAGGTCGACGATGCCGGGATGCTGGTCCCCGACGAGAGCGGCGACGACCTCGTGGCCGGGACCGAGGGGGCCCATCGGGGCGTCGTCGCTCGCCGTCAGTGCCGCCAGATCGGCGGCCCCCGGCGGATGCTCGAGCCCGAGAACGGCGGCGAGATCGGCGCGGACCGGGGGTGGCAGGCGCCCGTCGGCCCACTCGACGAGGGGCCCGGCGAGCTCGGCCAGGCCGGACTCGCGCCCGGCCCGCAGACGACGGGAGCACAAGGCGGCGAGGGCGGCGACCGCCAGGTCGGCGGGCAGACGGTCCCCGGCCGCCACGCGCTGGAGAAAGCGGTCCCGGGCCCGGTCGCCCTCGTCGACCAGACCGGCGGCGTCGAGAAGGGGGGCGACGGCGACCGCACGGTCGAGGGCCGGATCGCCGGCGTCGACGACGAGGTCGCACACCGCCCGGCGCCAGGCCCGCACGAGGTCGGTATCGGGGAGCTCGACCGTGGCCGCCCGGTCGGCCAGGCGACGCCATCCCCGGGCGACGGCGTCGGGGGCGGGGGCCGCCCTCACCACGTCGGCGACCGTCCCGTCGGCGGGCAGGGGGTGGTCCGCCCCCACGGCGAGGAGCGCACGGACCGTACGCCCGGCCGCCAGCGGCACGATGCCGATGGCGACCGCACCCGCGGGTGACGCGGCGGGATCGACGACCCCGCGGGCCGCGGTGGCGCGGGGCCCGGCGGCGAGAGCGGCATCGACGGCGTCGGGGGCCACCAGGGCGGCCGCCCGGATGGGGCGGTCCCACACCACGAGGGCTCGACCGTCGACGAGGACCCGGAGACCGTCGACCTCGACCCGTCCTGCCACCTTGTCGATCAGCCAGGCCAGCGCCACCGGGGTCGGGGTCTCGTTGGTGATGGTCACGAGCACGGCCCGGTGTCCGCCGCCGCTGATCGAGGCGATCCGCGCCGTGACGTCACCGCCGGCGACGCGGCACGGATAGTCGACCACGGGGGTGTCGAGGAGGCGTCGGAGGCGCTCGGGACGCCCCCGGTCGCTGCGGTGCCAGGCGTCGCCGGTGCCGACCGCCCAGCGCAGGGTGACGGCGGTGTCGCGGGGCGTGACCCCGCCGGTGGCATCGACCGTCGCCGTGGGGCCGGCGAGGTCCCCGAGACGGATCACCGGGGCCAAACGGATCACCGGGGAAGGCGCTGCTCGCTCGTCCGCGGTCGGCGCAGCAGGCCGCGGTAGGCCTCGCGGGCGCTGCGCCCCTCGGTGACCACGGCCCGCACCTCCTCGGCGATGGGGACCTCGACACCGACCTCCCGGGCCAGCGACACGACGACGGGCGCCGCCTTGACCCCCTCGGCCACCTGGTTCATCTCCTCGATGATCTCCTCGAGAGAGCGGCCCCGCCCGAGCTGTTCACCCACATGGCGGTTGCGGCTCTGGGGGCTGATACAGGTGGCGATGAGGTCGCCCATCCCGGCCAGACCGGCGAAGGTCTCGGGGCGGCCGCCCAGGGCGACCCCGAGGCGGGTGATCTCGGCCAGACCCCGGGTGATGACGGCGGCCCGGGTGTTGTCGCCGGTGCCGAGCCCGTCGGCCATGCCCGAGGCGATGGCGATGACGTTCTTGAGGGCACCGCCGAGTTCGGCGCCGATGACGTCGGTGTTGGTGTAGACCCGGAACAGCTCGGTGTGGAAGATCGCCTGGAGGCTCTCGGCGACACCCGGGTCGGTCATGGCGATCACCGAGGCGGCGGCGCCACCCGCCAGGATCTCCTTGGCCAGGTTGGGTCCGGTCAGCACCCCGGCGGGATGGCCGGGCAGCTCCTCGTCGACGACCTCGGTCATCCTCTTGCGGGTGCCCTGTTCGAGACCCTTGGCCAGCGAGACGACCGGCACCCAGGGACGCAGGTGGGGTCGGAGCTCGACCAGGACCTGGCGGAAGCCGTGGGAGGGCACACCCATGACGAGCAGATCGGCCCCCGACACGACACCAGCGAGGTCGGCCGAGGCGTCGAGGCCGGGATGCAGCTCGTAGCCGGCCAGGTAGCGCGGGTTCTGGTGGCGGGTCCGCACCGCCGCCGCCACCTCGGGATCGCGGGCCCACAGGGTGGTGGGGGCGTTGTGGGCGCACAGGTGCGCCACCGTCGTCCCCCACGAGCCGGCACCGATCACGGCCACCCTGATGTCCATGACCGAACCCTAGACTCGCCGATCCATGCGGCGTCGACCGGAAGCGGGCACACGAGCGGACGTTCCCGTCGTGGTCGTGCCCCTCCGCAGCTTCGACGACGCCAAGTCGCGTCTGGCCGGCGTCCTCGACCCCGACGTCCGGGCGGCTCTGGCCCGGGCCATGGCCGAGCGGGTGCTGGCCGCCGCCGGGCCCTGGCCCGTGCGGGTCGTCACCGACGATCCCGAGGTCGCCACCTGGGCGGCCCGACGGGACGTCGAAGTCGTGGCGGGTGGGGCCGGGCTCGACCACTCGGTGACGACAGCGGTGAGCCGGTTGGCGGCCGCAGGCGTCAGGCGGGTCGTCGTCGCCCACGCCGACCTGCCCCGGGCCCGCACCCTGGCCCCCTTCGCCGGACCCGGCCTGGTGATCGCCCCCGACCGCCACGCCGACGGCTCCAACGTGGTGGCGGTGCCCACCGACGCCGACTTCCGCTTCGCCTACGGCCCCGGTTCCTACGCTCGTCACCTGGCGGAGGCCCGCCGCCTCGGCCTGGCGGTCACGATCGTCGACGACCCCGACCTGGCCTGGGACGTCGACCACCCCGACGACCTGGCGGGCCTGCCCCCCGACCTCGCCCCACTGGTGCGGGCCCGCTGAGCGAGGATCCGCCCCGACCCCACCACGACCCGGACCGAAGGAGCCCCCGTTGCGCGTCGACCTCGAACCCCCCGCCGTCGCCCTGGCCGTCGTCGCCCACCCCGACGACGCCGAGTTCCAGTGCGGGGGCACCCTCGCCAAGTGGTCCGAATCCGGCACCGAGGTCCACCACCTGGTGTGCACCGACGGTTCGAAGGGCACCTGGGACCCCGATGCGGACACCGTCGCTTTGGTGGCCCGCCGCCGTGACGAGCAGGCGGAGGCCGCCCGGCGCCTGGGCGCGACGGGGTCGGTGCACCACCTGGGGGCCGTCGACGGGGAGCTGAGCAACGACATCGAGTCGAGGAGCCGGCTCGCCCACCTCATCCGCCGGGTGCGTCCCGACGTGGTGCTCGCCCACGACCCGTGGCGACGCTGGCGCCTGCATCCCGATCACCGGGCAGCGGGATTCCTGGCCGTCGCCGCCGTGGTCGCCGCCCGCGACCCCCACTTCCACCGCGACCACGACCTGGCCCCCCACCGGCCGGCGGCCCTCTTGGTGTTCGAGTGCGAGGAACCCGACCACGTCGAAGCCCTGGCCGAACGCCACGTCGAGGCCAAGATCGCGGCCCTGCTCGCCCACGAGAGCCAGTTCGAGACGACGATGGGGATCACCGATCCCGCCGACGCCGCCCAGCGCGCCGCCTTCGCTCGCCGCATCCACGAGGAGTGTCGACGGGCGGGCCGACGGGCGGGGGTGGCCCGGGGTGAGGCGTTCCGCCTCCTCGACCCCGCCTCCTGAACCGGGCGAGCGCGGCGGCCGTCACCCACCCCGGTCGGGGGTCAGGCGGCGGGCGTGCGCCGGCGCCGGTGGCGGGTCGTGGCGGCGCCCGGGCGCGGCTCCCACACGAAGCGGCGCCAGGCGAAGACGGCCCCCACCACCGCCCAGGCCGCCAGGACGCCGAGTCGCCACCACTCGACGGTGGACGCCCCCGACCCCGGGGTCATGGCCTGGCCGAACAGGAGGGCGAAGTGCTTGAGGGGGAAGACGTCACCGACGAGGCGCAGCCAGGCCGGGGTGTCGCGCTCGGGGCCGAGGCTCACGAAGATCTGGGACACGAACGCCAACGGCAGGATGGTGATGTTGGCGATGGCGGGCGCACCGGCGGCCGAGCGGGCGGCGGCGGCCAACGCCACCCCGAGCACGGCGAAGCACGCCGTCCCCGCCACGAAGGCGGCGAGGAGGGGGCCGAGGCTCGACGCCTCGACCTCGACACCGTAGGCGGCGACCCCCACCCCCACCATGAGCACCACCGACAACAGGGCGATCCAGACGGCCGATCCGACCTGGCCGGCGAGGTAGATGCCGGGGGGCAGGGGGGTACCGCGCACCCGCTTGAGGATGCCCTCGTCGCGCCGGATGGCGAGGTTGATCCCGATGTTGGTGTAGGTGGCCGACGCCGCCGAGAAGACGGCGAGACCGGGGGTGTAGAACTGGGCCACCTTCACCGAGCCGTAGGGGGTGTCGAAGGTGTCGTTGCCGAAGAGGGCGACGAACAGCACCAACATGACGAGGGGCAACACGATGGTGAAGAAGGCCGACACCGGGCTGCGCCAGAAGATGCGGTTCTGACCCCGCACCTGGGTCCACCACAGGGCCAGCACCGACCTCACCGCCCGCTCCCGACGTCGGTGGTCCCCGCGGCAGCGTCACCACCGGCCCTCTCGCCGGCACCCCCGTCGGCGATGAGATCGAGATAGACGTCCTCGAGATCGGGTCGGGAAACGACCAGGCCGTCGAGTTCGAGGCCCCGCGCCCGCGCCCAGCCCGTGAGATGGGCGAGGTCGGCCGTCGGCGTGGCGGTGAGGATCTCGACCCGGTCGCCCCGCCCCCGCACCTCGCCCGAGACCCCCGCCAGCAGGTCGCCGACGGGTTCGTCGACGGCGGGCAGCACGAAGGCGATGAGGGTCCGGTGGGCACCCAGGGCCCGCAGGTCGTCCGGTGTCCCGGTGGCGACGATGCGGCCCCGGTCGATGATGGCCACCCGGTCGGCCAGCTCCTCGGCCTCGTCGAGATAGTGGGTGGTCAACAAAACCGTGACCCCCGTCGAGGTCAGGTTGGCGACGAGACCCCATGCCCGACGTCGGGCGGCGGGATCGAAGCCGGTGGTGGGCTCGTCCAGGAAGAGCAGATCGGGATCACCGACGATCCCCAGGGCGAGATCGAGCCGGCGGAGCTGGCCCCCCGACAGGGTCCCGACCCGCTTGTCCGCCTGCTCGGTCAACTCGACGAGGGCGAGCACCTCGTCGCTGGGACGGCGGCGCGAGTAGGCGGCCCCGTAGAACTCGAGCACCTCGCGGGCGGTCAGCTCCCGGTCGATGCCGGCGGCCTGCAGGACGATCCCGATGCGGTCCCGCAGGGCGCGGCCGCCCTCGGCGGGGTCGTACCCGAGGACCGAGACCCGCCCCGCCGTGCGGCGCCGGTGACCCTCGAGGATCTCGACCGTGGTGGTCTTGCCGGCCCCGTTGGGCCCCAGTAGGGCGACGACCTCACCCTCGTCGACCACGAGGTCGACCCCGTCGACCGCCCGGTGGCCGCCGTAGTCCTTGACCAGTCCCTCGACCTCGATCACGGGCATCGTCGCGGCACCCTATCGGGCCCGCCTCGCGCGCTGGCACACGGGAGCCTCACGCGGCACCATGACAGGGTGCGCCCCCTCCCCGGCACGACCGTCATCGCCGAGTACCCCGATGCCTGGGCGGCCCGTGTCGCCGCCGCCCGTCTGGCCGAGAGCGGGATCGAGGCGACGGTGCTCGTCGACCCGGCGGCCGACGTCGCCCCCCATCACGTCGTCGAGCACGGCGCCCGCCTGGTGGTACGCGAGGAGGCCGCCGAGGTCGCCGCCGGCGTCCTCGGCCTCGACCGACCCGATCCCGTGGCCGACGAGCTCGACGCCCACTACCACCTCCACCGCTTCGCCGACCGTCCCCGCTGGGTCCGGCGGGCGACCGTGGTGGTCCTCGTCGCCCTCGTCATCCCCCCGGCGGCGGGGGCGCTCGTCCTCGCCGTGACGATCCTGCGCTCCCTGTTCCCCTGAGCCGTCGTTTCCCTGACCCGCCGTTCCCCTGAGCCGTCGTTCTCCTGACCCGGCGGGAAAATGAGAACCGGTTCTGCCGGGACCTAGCATGCGCCCATGACCGGCATCGATCCCCGCCCCCTCGACCTGCTCGACGGCGACTTCTACGTGAACGACCCCTACTCGCGCTACGCCTGGCTGCGCGAGAACAGCCCCGTGCACTGGGACGCCGTCAACGAGCTGTGGGGCGTGTTCCGCTACGACGACGTCGTCCACGTCGAAAAGCACAAGGAGCTCTTCTCCAACGCCGGCAACGACAAGGGCGGCTACCGACCCAACATCCCCGCCGACCCCTCGATCATCGGCCTCGACGATCCCCTCCACACGGCGCGCCGCAACCTGGTCTCGCGCCGTTTCACCCCCCGGGCCGTGCGACGCTACGAGGACCACGTGGCCGAGGTCGTCGACGGCCTCATCGACGCAGCGCTCGAGCATCCCGACGACGTCGAGGTCGTCGAGGAGCTGGCCGCGCCCCTGCCGGCCCAGATGATCGGCCTCCTGCTCGGTTATCCCCACGAGATGTGGCCCAAGCTGCGGGACTGGTCCGAGCGCACGATCGCCCTGGGCGGCGGGCCCCGCTATCACGACGCCGCCGGCATCGAGGCCGCCCTGGAGTTCCACGCCGCCTGCGCCGAACTCCACGAGCACAAGTCGGCCTGCCCCGCCGACGACGTCATGTCCCACTGGATCGAGGTGCAGCGCTCCGGGGGCGGCGAGGTGGGCGGCGCCCCCTTCGGCCTCGACGAGATCATCTCCGACTGCCTCCTCCTGCTCGACGGGGGCGCCGAGACGACACGCACGGTCATCGCCCGCATCGTCGGCGAGCTTGCCGACCGGCCCGACGCCTGGGCGACTCTCAAGGAGGGAGCCGACCTGACCGTGGCCACCGAGGAGTTCATCCGCTGGGTCACCCCCGTGCACAACATGTGCCGCATCGCCCTGGAGGACACCGAGTTGGGCGGCGAGACCATCCGCGCCGGCCAGCAGCTCGTGTTGATGTACGCCTCGGCCAATCGCGATCCCGCCCACTTCGACGATCCCGAGACCTTCGACGTCACCCGCGAGCCCAACCACCATCTCGCCTTCGGGTTCGGCACCCACTTCTGTCTGGGAGCCTCCCTCGCCCGCCTCGAGATCCGCACCTTCTTCGAGCACCTCCTGGAGCGGGTCGAACGCATCGAACGACGCACCGACCGTCCCCACGTCGAGATGCCCAACGCCTTCGTCTTCGGCCTGAAGGAATCCCACGTCCGCCTCGTGCCGGCCTGACCCGGACGCCCGACTCCGGTACCGCCCTGACCGGACCCCGTCCACCCCTAGCCTGACCGGCACATGACGGTTCCGGCATCCCCGCGTCTACCCGACCTCGTCGACGGCCACGATCCCGACGCCGTCCTCGACGCCTTCGTCACCTGGGCCGAGGCCCGCGGCCTCGAGCTCTACCCCCACCAGGAGGAGGCCCTGCTCGCCCTTCTCGCCGACCACCACGTCGTGCTGGCGACACCCACGGGCTCGGGAAAGTCCCTCGTCGCCCTCGCCGCCGTCTGGGCCGCCCTCGCCCGCGGCGGACGGGCCGTCTACACCGCCCCCATCAAGGCCCTGGTCAGCGAGAAGTTCTTCGAGTTCTCCCGGGCCCTGGGCCCCGAGCTGGTCGGCATGGTCACCGGCGACGCCGCCGTGAACCCCACCGCCCCGGTCATCGTCTGCACAGCCGAGATCCTCGCCAACCGGGCCCTGCGGGAGGGACCCGACTGCGACGTCGACGTGGTCGTGGCCGACGAGTTCCACTACTACGGCGACCGCGACCGGGGCTGGGCCTGGCAGGTCCCCCTGCTCGAGCTTCCCCACGCCCGCTTCCTGCTCATGTCGGCCACCCTGGGCGACACGACAGCGCTCTGCGCCGACCTCGAGCACCGGTCGGGGCGTCCCGTCAGCGTCGTCACCTCGGCCGAGCGGCCCGTCCCCCTCGACTTCGAATACCGCGAGACGCCCCTGCACGAATCGATCGCCGACCTCCTCGAGCAGGACAAGGTCCCCGTCTACATCGTCCACTTCACCCAAAAGGAGGCCCTGGCCCGGGCCCAGTCCCTCACCAGCCTCGACGTCTTGTCCCGCGAGGAGAAGCAGGCCGTCAAGGACGCCGTCGGCGGCTTCCGCTTCGACACCCCGATCGGCCGCGACCTGCGCCGCTTCGTGCACGCCGGCATCGGGGTCCACCACGCCGGACTGCTCCCCAAGTACCGCCTCCTGGTCGAAAAGCTCACCCAGCAGGGCCTGCTCAAGCTCGTGTGTGGCACCGACACCCTCGGGGTCGGCGTGAACATCCCCATCCGCACCGTCTTGTTCACCCGCCTGTGCAAGTACGACGGGCGGCGGGTGCGCGTGCTCACCGTGCGCGAGTTCCAGCAGATCGCCGGGCGGGCGGGGCGCCGCGGCTTCGACACCGCGGGCAGCGTCTGGGTCCAGGCCCCCGAACACGTCATCGAGAACAAGCGGATCGACGCCAAGGTGGCCGCCGACCCCGCCAAGCGCAAGAAGCTGGTCAAGAAGAAGCCGCCCGAGAGGGGCTACGCCCACTGGGACGGCGACACCCTGGCCCGACTCGCCCACGGCACGCCCGAGACCCTGCGCTCGAGCTTCACCGTCACCCACGCCATGATGCTCAACGTCCTCGACCGGCCCGGCGACGGGTGCGCGGCCATGAAGCGCCTCCTGGTCGACAACCACGAGCGGCGCCCCGATCAGCGCCGCCACATCCGACGGGCCGTGGCCGTGTTCCGCTCCCTGGTGGAGGCCGGGATCGTCGAACGCCTCGACGAACCCGACGAGCTGGGACGCCCCGTCCGGGTCGGTCTCGACCTCCAGGACGACTTCCGGCTCAACCAGCCCCTGGCCCTCTTCGTCGTCGAGGCCCTCGACGCCTTGGACCCGGCCGCCCCCGACCACCATCTCCAGGTCCTGAGTCTGGTCGAGTCGGTGCTCGACGACCCCATGCCGGTGCTGGAGGCGCAACGCGACCGGGCCCGCGATGCCCTGATCCAGCGTCTCAAGGCCGAGGGCGTCGAGTACGAGGAGCGCATGGCCGAGCTGGCCGAGGTGACCTGGCCCCGACCCGAGGCCGAGTTCATCGAGCCGGCCTTCGCCGTGTTCGCCCGTCACCATCC
This sequence comes from Actinomyces sp., assembly GCA_003697065.1. Taxonomy (GTDB): domain Bacteria; phylum Actinomycetota; class Acidimicrobiia; order Acidimicrobiales; family Aldehydirespiratoraceae; genus J010. The sequence continues at coordinate 9,532 of RFFY01000547.1, forward strand.
TTGGGTCGGGCGCGATCACCCCCGCCCCAAGTCGGTCGCCCGTGACATGTGGGAGCACGCCGACACCTTCAACCAGTTCATCGCCCGCTACGGCCTCAAGCGCAGCGAGGGCCTGGTCCTGCGCTACCTCAGCGAGGTCTACAAGACGCTCGTGCAGACCGTGCCGGTCGACGCCTCCACCGAGGCCATCGACGACGTCGTCGCCTGGCTCGCCACCGTGATCCGCCAGGTCGACTCGTCCCTGCTGGACGAGTGGGAGCGCCTGCGGAACCCCGACCCGGTCGCCGCACCGGCCGCGGCGCCCCCCGCTCCCGCCGACCTCACCGCCGACCGGCGGGGTTTCACGGTGCTGGTGCGCAACGAGCTGTTCCGCTGGGTCGAGCTGCTCGCCCGTCGCGACCACGCCGGCCTCGCCGAGCGCCTCGGGGGGACGCCCGACGCCGACACACTGGCCGACCTGATGGCTCCCTACTGGGCCGACCACGCCACCATCGCCATCGACGCGGGGGCCCGCCGCCCCGATCTGGTCGACGTCGACCTCGACCGGGGTCGGGCGCGCCAGACCCTGGTCGACCCCGAGGGCTGGCTCGAATGGGTGCTCGAGGCGACGCTCGATCTCGAGGCCTCACGGGCCGAGCAGCGACCGGTGCTCCGACTCGACGCCGTGCGGCGCCTCTGACGACCCCGTCTCCGACGACCCCGGGGCTCCGACCGACCCCGTCTCGTCTCCGACGACCCCGGGGCCCGCCGCGACGTCGGGACCGCCGGGGCGGTGCTCAGCTCCCGCTGGTGCCGGTGTCCTCGCCGGCCTCGCCGCTCGCGGTGTCCTCGCCGCTCGCGGTGCCGCTCGCGGTGTCCTCGCCGGACGACGCCGCCTCCTGGCTCGCGGTGTCGTCGGCCGCGGTGTCGGACGCCTCGTCGCCGGCCCCGACGAGCTTCTTCACGGCGCCGGGGACCTTGCCGCCCGTGCGCTCGTCGACCTTCTCGACGACCTCCTCGGCCCGTTCCTTGGCCTTCTCGGCCAGGTCCTCGGCCTTCTCCTTGACGTCCTCGACGAGGTCCTCGGCCTTCTCCTTGACGTCCTCGAGACGCTCCTTGGCCTTCTCACCGAGATCCTTCAGTGCCATCGCGACCACTCCTGTCACACTCGATCAC